>DATJVF010000097.1:0-19277 GCA_035501995.1 Anaeromyxobacteraceae bacterium | reverse complement strand
GCGCGTCGCCGTCTCCGAGAGCGAGGTCCGCGCCCTCTCGGTGCGCGGGAGCCGCATCCAGGGGCTGGAGTTCCTCTTCGGCTCCATCGCGGGGATGGACCTCGAGGGGCTCACCGGGGGCCCGCTGGTTCTCTGCGACCTCTCCTTCCAGGCGGTGAAGCTCGCCTCCTGCCGGCTCATCGGGTTGACGCTCTCCGGCGCCAGGGGCGACGGGTTCACCTTCGAGAAGTGCCCGACCCTCCGGATGCTCATGGTCAGCGGCTCGGAGCTCAGAGGGCTGCGCTTCTCGGAGTGCACGCTGCGCGGGCCGTCCCTGCGCGAGTCCGTCCTCGCCGGCACCCGCTTCGAGCGCTGCGCGCTGGCCGGGCTGGACCTGGAAGAGAGCCGCCTAGACGGGCTGGTGGTCTCGGACACCGAGCTCGACGAGGTGCTGGATGGCGCCGCGAGCTCGCTGCGCGGCCTCGTGCTCGAGCGCGTGAGGTACGGGGCCCGCTACCGCCTTCACGACGACGGGGCGAGCTACGAGGGGAATCGCTTCGAACGCAGGTAGGGGGCTGGGATCATGGCCGCGGAGCCCATCCTTTACAACCTCTTCTGGCGCAGCTGGATGCGCGGGAGCGAGGTCCCCGTCGCGCTGCAGAGCAAGAACCTGCTCCAGGATCCGCCGGCCGTCCCGGCGATCCTGCTCTACCCAGCCTTCGCCACCCCGGCGGTCCACGTCCGCGACCCTGACGCGGGCCGGGACAGGTTCGAGGTGCTCATCGCCGCCGAGGGGATGTCGGAGGAGCAGTTCGCTCAGGAGGTGAACCTCAGGTTGAAGGTGACGGCAGGCCTCGACCCGGACAAGCCGCCCAACTACCGGCCGCTGTTCGCCGATCCGACCGGGAAGATCGAGGTCCACAAGGTCGAGCCGGACGCCCACTCCATCCTGAAGACCCCCGGGGGGTTTCGCGGGATCCTGCACCCGACCTTCAGGCTCCCCGACGGGCTCCACCACTTCTACGCGGTCAAGATCGCGGCTGCCTGCCTCGAGGAGGCCGCGGAGCGCCCGGAACGGCCGGCCGCCGCGGGGGGGCGGCGCGAGCCGGTCGTCCCCCAGATGGAGCTGCAGGACCAGAACCTCTGGGCCACCCTGCTCAAGCTGAACGGCCCCGCGCTCCGAGGGGACGAGGGCTGGGGCACTCACTGCTTCTTGGTCGACGGGGCGACGCTGAACCCGGCCATGGTGGACGCGAAGCAGCCCATCTGCGCCTACCACCCGCTGTTCGTCTACCCGAAGGACGGCCTCGGCTACGCCAACGTGGGCCACGTCGCCGACCTGCACCTCAACGTGCGCCAGAACGTCCTGCGCCAGAGCGACGCCCGGGTGATCGAGGCGGCGGGGAGCGGAGGGCGCGGCGACGACCTGTCGCCTCGCATCGGATCGCTCATCAACGTCTACAGCGCGAACTTCATCTCGATCCTGCAGGGGCTGCTCGCGGCGAGCGCGGACCTGGTGCTCGTCGGCGGCGACCTCGTCGACCACGCGCGCAACTGCTTCCCCTACCCCAGGGAGCACGTCCCGGCCGAGGGGGAAGAGAAGAACCCGGGGAAGATCTGGAAGCTCGTGGACCTCGACGACGGAGACAACTACCAGGCCAACTACCAGGCCTTCGCCGACCTCATCTCGTTCTTCAGCATCGTGCGGCAGTTCTGCCAGTCGGCGAAGAAGCCGGTCTACGTGGTGGCGGGCAACCACGACGCCTACGAGCACGCCTACGGGATCTCGCCCCGGGTCCTCCACCTCAAGCGGGCCAACGAAGGGATCCCGGCCGATCACAACCTCACCTTCTACGAGGCCATCCTCGCCTTCGGGGAGTCCTACGGGACCATCAAGAAGAGCTTCAACTTCAACGCGGCCCTCTTCGAGTGGTACTTCAACGTCCTCACGCCCTTCAGCGATTACGCGGTGGAACTGCCCAGGCAGCGCCTGGTGGGCCTGCACTGGGGGGAGGCGGAGGAGATGCTGAGCATGCCCTTCACCGGACACGGCGTCGGCCACCTGCCCCGCGCCGACAAGGCCGCCACCGACGCCCAGGTCGCGCTCGCCCTGGACGGCTTCCGCGCGGACAAGAAGTCGATCCTCTTCTCCCACTTCACCTTCGTGAGCTACGTGGAGGACATCGCCAACCTGCCCGAGCCCAGGACGGGGGAGGTGAGCTTCAGCGCGAGGAGGTTCAGCGACCAGGACTTCGGTACCTTCGAGAAGAAGCGGGAGAGCCTCTACAAGATGGCCGCCGAATCCGCCAAGATGCAGTGCGTCTTCACCGGCCACTCCCACCGCAAGGGGCTCTACTTCCTGAGCCCCCAGGGGTCGGGCATGACGACCGAGATGTACCGGCTCCCCATGGCCCTGGTGAACGCCTCCACGGAGGGCCGGGCTCCGCCCGGGTCCGGTACCCCGGTCATCGTCTCCGACTGCGGCGGGCCGCTGCCGCGGCTCAACGTCGGCGGCGAGTTCCTGGGATGGGGCAGCGATCGGCCTTCCGGGACCCTGGCCCGCATCTCGAGCGCCGGCGCGGTGGAGCGGGTAGTGGCGGTCCCCGCCTCCGGACAGCAGGCCGTCCCGCGCCTGGCGGTGGCGCTCGAGTACCTCCACGTCCTGCAGTCCGCCTTCGCGCTCTCGGACGAGGTGTTCGGGTCGATGGAGACCGAGCCCTTCAACGACGCGCGCAAGCTCTCCTCGAGTCTGGCCATCCGCATCACCCTCGGAAAGGTGTTCGACCGGATCGCGGCGAGGCTGGCGAGCGTCGGCCTGTACTGCAAGCCGGTCGGAAAGGACTGGATCGGCCTGACCATCGTCCCCTACTTCATGGAGGAGGGGCTCATCTTCAAGACCAAGGTGGCGCTGGCGCGGGTGCCGTACGGGAACAACCTGCTCTTCCTCAAGTGGCTCCAGTCCCCGTCGGCGGGGCGGTTCATGTCGATGAGGTTCAGCTTCGACCCCACCGTGAGTCCGGAGACCGTGAAGCGCTACAACTGGAACAGCCCCTGGAACTTCGAGGTGGACTGCTACTGCAACTCGGATCCGGACAGCGACGTCCTGTCCTACGCGATCGAGCCGCGCTTCGAGTCCCCGAACTTCGACTGGCGGAGGAAGTTATTCCCGGAGAAGTACCAGGCCTGACGATCCGCGGGGTGGGGGAGGGCGCGGCCTGGGCCGCGAGCTCTCTCCTGAAGGCCCTCGCCATGAGCGCCATCATGACCATCCCCCTCCAGGCGGCCGGCGGCGGCCGGATCTGGCTCCAGGCCTTCGGCTCCGACCTGGAGGCCGGGCGAGCGGTCTCCTTCGAGGCGGGAGGTGCGATCGCGGGGCGCCTGCGCGCGCTCCCGGGAGGCGAGTTCGCCGCCATCGTCGAGCCCGCCGGCGGCAGGGCCCGCATCGTGCGCTGGGACGCGGGCGGCCGGGAGGTCGGCCGGGTCGAGCTGACCCTCCTCGGGAAGCCGAGGGACCTCTTCGTGCGCCGCGACGGGTCGGCCGTGGTCGTGACGAGCGAGGAGGTGGCGCTCGTCGGGGCCCCTCCGGGCGAGGTCCGCTCGCGGCGCGCGCTCCGTGGCGGGACCCTGGCGGCCCGGGCGGTCGAGCCCGGAGAGACCGGAGCCTGGCTGGCGTACGTCGATTCGGCCGAGGGGGCGCCGCTCAAGGGACGCCTGGTGTACGCGCCGCTCGAGGGCGAAGAGGTGACGCGACCTCTGCCGGTGATGTCGCCGCCGAGCGCGGCGTGCGAGAAGGAGTACCCGGGGCGGGAATGCCCATGGACGGCGCAATTCCAGGGACTCGTGCCCACCGAAACGGGTGGCTGCGTCGTGGCGGAGGGCCTGGTCTTCTACCACGCGGTGGGCGGCGCCAACGAGACGAGGCAGCTCGTGCTGACCGAGCTCGACGCGCAGGGCGGCACGCGCGCGGCGCGCACCCTCGGGGAGGCGACCTCGAGCCTGGAGTGGTTCGGAAGCCGGAGCTCGCCCGGCAACTTCTCCATCTTCCCCGGCAAGATGTTCCTCGTCCGGAGGAGCTACCACGGGTACACCGCGTTCCTGAACGCGTCCACCAAGGACCCAGGCGACCTCCTCGTGCTCGTGACCGGAACCTATCTCAAGCGCCTGGGGAGCTCGCTCGAGGAGCGCTGGAGCCGCTTCGTGCAGCCGGGCGCGAGCCCTGCGCTCTCCCCCGCCTGGGCGCGCGGGGTGTTCCTCTTCTCGGGGGACGTCTTCGTGCAGGCCTTCGACGAGGGCGGGGGCGCGGAGAGGGTGGCGCCCTTCCAGCCCGAGGGCTACCGTCCCTCGACCCTCCACAACGTGGTCGGGCAAACCGCGGCGGGCGAGTGGCTCCTCGCCTCCTACTGAACGACCGCCTCGCTCCCCACGCGGTGGGCCCACCGGGCCTCGCCGGGGAGGCCAGGCGACGGCGAGCGCCCGGGTCCCCGGCCGCGTCGAGGTGAGGTGCTTCTCCCACGCCGGCCTCCTTTCTCTTACCGTGAACTCCGGTGCCGGCGGCGGCAGCGCCATCGGCTACCTTGAGGGCAAGGGCCCGCCGCGCCGCCGTCCCTGGGCCGTCCTGGTGGCAACCGCCCCGGCTGGAGGGCTCGCGGAGGAGAGCCTAGGGAGCGATCCCACCGCCGTCTACCTCGAGGCCCCGGCCGACCACTACGCCCAGTCCTGGCACGACCACGGCCTGGGCGGGAAGGCCTATGGATTCCCCTACGACGACGTGGGAGGGTACTCCACCTGGTCTCCCACCAGAACCCGCAGTACCAACTCGTCGCCATCGGGTGGTAGAGCGGCGCGGGGGGTGACGGGCCGCGCGCGGCGACCGCGAAGAAGATCCGAGGCCGACTTGGCTCCGCGCGGCGGGCGGCGGTATACCGGGCCGTCGCCTCCCCTCCGCCGCCGCGCCCCGCCATGGACTCCTTCTGCCTGCTCGTCGACCTGGACGGCACCGTGGCCGACACCCTCCCGGTGTGCCTGGCCGCCTTCCGCCACGCCCTCGCGCTCCACACCGGTCGCCCCTACTCCGACGACGAGATCGCCGCGCACTTCGGGGTGGACGAGGAGGGGATGCTGAGGCGCATGGCCCCCGGGTGCTGGCCGGCCTGCCTCGCCTCCTACCTCGAGGCCTACGAACGCGTCCACGACCTCTGCCCGGCGCCCTTCCCGCATCTCGTCGAGCTCTTCCGGGCGCTGAGGGGGCGCGGCGTGCGGCTGGGGATGGTCACCGGCAAGGGACAGGCGAGCGCGGCGGTGTCGCTGCGGCGGCTGGGCCTCTTGGACCTCTTCGAGGCGGTGAGGACCGGCGCGCCCGAGGCCGACGTCAAGGTGCGAGGGATCGCCGAGCTCCTGAGCGCCTTCGACGCGCGCGGCGATCGCGCCGCTTACCTGGGTGACGCGCCGGCGGACGTGCGCGCCTCTCGGTCGAACGGGATACGCGCGCTCGCCGCGGCCTGGGCCCCCTCGGCGAGGCTCGAGGCCCTCCGTCTCGAGCGGCCCGACGCCCTCTTTCGCAGGACGGAGGAGCTCGGGCAGTGGACGGAGGGGTGGCTCGCGGGCCCGGTCTAGCGTTCACCGCCCATGGTGTTCGCGCGGGCCTGCGGTTTCCGGGCCGCGCGGGCTCGAAGGCGGAGCCCCTCGCCCTAGGAGATCGAGGCGAGGTCGCGCCCTCGACCTTGGGAGCCTCGCCAGGGCGGCCCGGACTGCCCGGCCGGGTACCGCGGGCCCGGCCCCTCATCCGGGCCCGAGACCGGCGGGGTGAGGCGCCCTCGTGGCCCGAGGACGGGAGGGCGGGAGGCGCTAGAGTCCCCTCTCACTCAAGATCGGAGGCCTTCCATGAAGTATCGGCCACTCGCAGACACCGGCGTCTTCGTCTCGGAGCTGTGCCTCGGCACGATGACCTTCGGCGGCGCCGACCAGTTCTGGTCGGTCATCGGTGGCCTCGACCAGGCTGCCGCCACCGCGCTCGTGCGGCGCGCCCTCGACGCCGGCGTGAACTTCATCGACACCGCCAACGTCTACGCGGCCGGCGAGTCGGAGACCATGGTGGGCCAGGCGCTCGAGGGGAGGCGCCACGAGGTGGTCCTCGCCACCAAGGTGCGCGGGCGCATGGGGCCCGGACCGAACCAGGTCGGGCTCTCGCGCCTGCACATCCTCGAGGCGGTCGAGGCGAGCCTCAAGCGGCTCGGTACCGACTACATCGACCTCTACCAGATCCACCGGTCCGATACGCTCGCGAACCTCGACGACACCCTGCGGGCGCTCGACGATCTGGTGCGGGCCGGCAAGGTCCGCTACCTGGGCTGCTCGAACCTCGAGGCCTGGGTGCTCATGAAGGCCCTCGGGATCTCGCGGGCGCAGCACCTCGAGCGGTTCCGCTGCACCCAGTCCTATTACTCGCTGGCCGGTCGCGAGCTCGAGCGGCAGACCATCCCGCTCCTCAGGGAAGAGGGCCTGGGCCTGCTCGTGTGGAGCCCGCTCGCCGGCGGGTTCCTCTCCGGCAAGTTCACGCGGGAGGGCGGCGACGAGGCGGCCCGGCGGGGCAAGTTCGACTTCCCGCCGGTGGACAAGGAGAAGGGCTTCGCCATCCTGGACGTCCTCAAGGCCGTCGCGGCTCGCCACGGCGCCTCCATCCCGCAGATCGCCCTCGCCTGGCTGCTCTCCCGCGACGCGGTGACGAGCGTCATCATCGGTGCCCGGAACCCTTCGCAGCTCGAGGACGACCTGAAGGCGGTCGAGGTGCGCCTCGCCGACGAGGACCTGGGCGCGCTCGACGAGGTGAGCCGGCTCGCGCCCGAGTACCCCGCCTGGATGGACGCGCTGGGATCCGATCGCCGGCCGGGCGAGCGCCGCTATTGACGCCGACCCGGCGCCGGGATCCGGTCAGGGCGGCCTCGGCGCACCCGCGTCTCCCGGGGCGCGGACGAAGAGCCGCGCCGGAGGCCAGCGCCAGCCCTCCATGGCGAGCCTCGCCCCGTCCGCGACGTAGACCGCCTGGGCGGCGGGCGAGCGCGAGGCGAACGCGCCGAGGCCGTTCAGGAGGAGCGCCGCGACGCCGGTGACGGCGAGCGCGGGCAGGAGGACCCGCCGCGGGAAGGCCGCCGTGGAAGCGAGGCCCAAGGCCCACACCGGGGTGAGGTCGGCAAGGTACCTCGGCCCGTAGCACCAGCCGCCCCACCAGGCGTGCCACTTGGCGTAGAGGAGGAGCGTCGCCACGGTCGCGACGGCGACGCTCCTCAGGAGGACGTCGCGCCGCGCCCCCGCGACGAGCCCCGCCGCGGCGACGGCCACCCAGGGGACGAAGGCGACGAGGCCGCGCGTGGGCGAGAAGAGCACCGCCCACAGGCCCTCGCCGAGCGGCAGGGTGAAGAGCGCGCTCTCGGCGCCGTAGCCGGTCGCCCACGGCGCGCCGAACACCGCCGCCTGGTAGGCGGCGAGGAGCGCCGGGAAAGGCAGCGCGCCCGCCAGCGCCCAAGCGCGGGTACGCGGGCCGCGCGGAGCGAGCCCCACCAGGATCCCGGCGGCGAGGAGGACGTTCGTCGGGCGGGCCGCCACCGCCAGGCCGCAGAAGAGTCCGGCGAGCAAGCCGAAGCGAGCGCCGTCGCGCGCCCGCCGCGCCGCCCACAGCGCGCCGGAAAGGCCGAGGACCCCCGGGCCGTGCTGCCAGAGGGCCTGCGCAGCGGTGGAGAGGACGGGCGAGGCCAGGGCGTAGAGCGAGGTGCTCGCGAGGACGAGCCCGTCCGGAGCCCCGGCGCGGCGCAGGGCGGCGAGCACGAAGCCGACCGAGAGGGCGCACAGGAGGGCGGCGGAAAGCTTCTCGGCCTCGGGCAGGCCTCCCGCCTTCCCGGGGCCGAGCGCGGCCGGGAGGTAGACCGGGAGGGCGAGGACGGCGGCGGTCACCGGGTAGCGCGACCAGGCGTGGCCGTGGCGCTCCACGATCCAGTACGGCCGGGGCTCGGGCGCGAGCCCGTCGAGGGTCAGCGTGCCCGCGCGCAGGATCCGGTAGGGGAGGAGCGCCGCACCGTGGGTGTCGCCGGAGGCGATGACCCGGTCGTTGGCCACGAACACCGCGAGCGCGAGAGCACCCGCCGCCACCGGCGCGCGCGGCCAGCCATAGGAGAGGGCCAGCGCCGCCACCGCCAGGGCGGCGAGCGCCGAGAGCGGGTAGACGAGGGACCCGCGGAGGCCGAGGAGGGGTGCCCCCTGCGTGTACAGCTGGCGTGCGAGGCAGAGCCCGAAGAGCAGGGCCGCCGCGAGCGCCACCCCCCTGAGGACGGCGCGCCTCCTGCCGGGGGGCTCCCACATCATCCGGAGAGGCTACCACGTCCCGTCGCTGCTTCCGGGCGAGGGCCCACCCGGGCGGGCCGCCTTGGCGAGACCTCGGGTTCGGGCGCGCCCAGCGGTGGAGAACGCTTGCGGCTCAGTTGAAGGTGGAAGAGAATCCGAGCCCGCCGCCGAAGGAGCGCCAGGTGGGACCGCCCCCGTCGCTCTCGCGGTTGAAGCTCATCACGAACCAGCCCGAGACGCCGAGCCCCCAGTGCGGGCCCACCCACCACTCCTTCCCCAGGGAGAGCCAGGTGCCGAAGCCCGCGCTCGTCTGCACGTTCGCCAGGGGATTGTCGAAGTTGAGCCAGGTGAGCGAGGGCGTGAGGGTGACGTAGATGTTGTTCGGCATGAAGTACCAGGTGAAGCTCGGCCCGAACCCCACGAGCGAGGTGGTGGAGTCGCCCCCGGTCGAGTACTCCGTGCCGCTCGAGTACAGGTTAGGCGCGGACACCCAGGTCCCCCAGAAGTGGCCGGCGAGGATGAAGTTCTCCTTGACCGCTCCGCCGAGGGCCACCCCGAACGCGCCGGCCGGACCCCGGCTCGAGTCGAAGCCGAGCGCGGTGGCGGTCGGGGAGGTCGAGGAGCCCATGTAGCCGAGCCCGAGGTCGAGCCGCAGGAAGAAGCGCATGTGCCGGAAGGCGGTGGGGTCCGCGTAGTAACGGGGGTAGCGGGCGTACGGCGGCGGCGGCGGCGGCGGCGGGGGCGGCTGGAACGCAGGTGGCGGCTCGGGCGGGGGCGGCGTCGTGGGGGCCGCCCCGGCGATCGAGAGCGCGCTCTCCTCGATGTAGCCCACCCGTCCGTCGGGGAGGCGGACCTTCCTGAACCCGCCCTCCGCTTGCTCCGAGACGGAGACGCGCGTGTTCTCGGCGAAGGTGTGGATCACCGGCGAGGAGAAGTCAGGCGCGGCGTGCACCTGGGCCTCGAAGACGGTGACGGTCGCCGGCGCGGCGGCGGCCGCGAGGGGCGACGCGAGGAGGGCGATCGCGAGAAGCGCGGTGGAGATTGGAGATTTCACACAGGCCTCCCTAAGCCGAAAGAGCGTGCGAACGCTGCGGCATGTGGTCGCGCCACACCGACAGAAATAGGGCCGCTCTCCCTAACCCGCCAGACGCCCGCCCGTTGCGGGGATCCCGCTGCCGCGCCCGCCGTTAAAGGTGCCCGAAGGGTCCCCCCACCTTGCGGCTCACACGTACGGATAGCCTAGCACGGGGTGCCGGAAGCGGCCTCGCGCGGGGCGCCCCCGGGGTGCATGGCGCAGGATGGTCTACGCGCGGTCCCCCGCTGAGACAGACACCCACACGCCCGCGGCGGGGCCAGGACGGTTGCACCAGTGCCGAGCCGGCGCTCGCGCGGCGGCGCGGACCGCTGGCAGCCGCGCCGCCGTCCGACCGAACCGAAGGACCGACCGCCCCAGCCCGAACGGCGCGTCGAGCCCGGAGCCGGAGGACGGTCTTCAGAACGCGAACGAGCCTTCCCGGACGAGGTCCTCGAGCGGTCGGCGCTCGTTGGGCTTCTCGCGCGCCTTCGCCCAATCGGGCAGGGAGGAGGGATCGCCCTGCCGGCCGACGGCCACGAAGACCTCGATCTGGTAGGCGTCCGGGACGAGGAGCGCCTGGCGTGCCTTTTCCCGATCGAAGCCGCCCATGGCGTGGGTGCCGAGGCCCCACAGGTGGGCCTGGAGCGCGAGCTGCGCCCAGGCTGCCCCGGCGTCGAAGGAATGGCTCGGGAGTGGGGCCGGGTCGTTGCGAGCGCGGTCGTTCATCACCTTGCTGGAAACCACCGCCACGAGCGCCGACGCCCGCTTGGCCCAGGCCTGGTTGGCGGGAGCGAGCGTGGCGAGGAACTTATCGAAGGCGGGTGTGCCGCGGCGGGCGTACACGAAGCGCCAAGGCTGGGCGTTCATGGCCGAGGGCGCCCAGCGCGCGGCCTCGAAGAGGCCCATGAGCGTGGACTCGGGGAGCTCCTCGCCCGTGAAGGCGCGCGGTGACCAGCGCGCGAAGAAGAGCGGCTCGATGGGGTGGGACGGGGTCCGCGGGTTGGGAGCGGTTTCGTTCATGGGGTCTCTCGGGTCGGAGGGTGCGGGAAGACGGCTCTAGCCCAGTACGGCCGAGCGCATCGAGAGCGAGGCCATGTCGAACCCGGTGATGGGGAAGCGCACCGGGTCCTCCCTGGCGCTCGCACCCACCGCGTAGAGCAGCGGCAGGTAGTGATCAGGGGTGGGGTGGGCGAGCTGGCCGTCGCTGCGCTCGAGCGCCTGCACGAGGAAGGCCGTGTCGTGCCCGGCGATGGCCCCGGCCACGGCCTCGTCGAAGGTCCGGGCCCACTCGGGCGTCGCCTGTTCGCCCCGCCGCCAGGCGGTGAAGGCGTGGCGCAGGTTGTGCACCAGGTTCCCGCTCGCGAGGATGAGCACCCCCTCCTCGCGCAGCGGCGCCAGCGCTCGGCCGAGGGCGAGATGGTCGGCGGGCGAGAGCCGTCCGTCGATGCTCAGCTGGACCACCGGGACGTCGGCCGCCGGCCGGAGGTGGACGAGGACGCTCCAGGTCCCGTGGTCGAGCCCCCATTCCGAGTTCGGGGCGGCCCGGCCCTCGCCGACGAGCTCCACCACCCGCCGGGCGAGCGCGGGGTCGCCCTTGGCCGGGTACTTGACGCGGTAGAGCTCGTCCGGGAAGCCCCCGAAGTCGTGGATGGTCTCGGGCTGCTCGGCCGCGGTGGTGAAGGTGCCGGCCACGTACCAGTGGGCGGAGACGGCCAGGATGGCCTTCGGCCGCGGCAAGGTGGCCGCGAGGGCCTTGAAGCCTCGGCTCCAGAGGTTGTCCTCGATGGCGTTCATGGGCGAACCGTGCCCGACGAACAGGACCGGCAGGCGCGATCCGCTTGGGCCGGTGGGTGAACGGAGGTCGGACATGGCACGCCGTCCCTTCGGTGGGTCGCTCGCCGCTCGAGCGGTGGGAAGGCCCAGCGCGGCGAGCACGAGCTTCAAGAGGTCACGCCTGGAGGTCAAGGAGGCTCTCCCCGGCGATGGGTCCCAAAGTCGCCTTCCTCAAAGGGCGCGGTGGCCGGCGGCCGGGCGTTAACGGGAGGCTCACGGCCGGCGAGCCTTCCTCGCCGACCGCGGCGGCGAGGCCCTTCCGCCGCTCGTCTCCGCGATCTCCCCGGCCAGGGCCGCCAGTCGGTCGCAGCCGAGGGTGGCCTGCAGGGCCGGGAAGAGGGTCCTGCGCTCGAACTCGAGGTGCTGCGCGAGCTTCTCGGCGAAGCTCGCCAGGGCCGCCGCCCGGGCCACGGGGAGCGCGGCGCGCAGCTCGCGGACGAGCTGGCGCAGCACCACGTGATCGCCGAGCGTGAAGACGACCAGGGCGTCGGCCTCGGAGAGGCGGGCGGCCAGCTCGGGCAAGAGCACCTCCTCCTCGGCGCGGCAGTGGGGGAGGACCTCCTCGTCCCACAGGGCGAGGAGGCGGGCGGCCCGCCCCGGGTCGTCCTCCCCCGCCCGCGGTTCCAGGCCGGCGAGGAAGCGCGCGTGGTGGCTCGCGAGCCGGCGGAGTTCCGGGCAGAGGTTCAAGGGGCCGCTCCTAGGCCACCTTGGTGGCCGCAGGCCGGATGGCCTGGAGCTCGATCTCGATGTCCACCCGGTCGGCCACGAGGACGCCGCCGGTCTCGAGCGCCTGGTTCCAGGTGAGGCCGAAGTCCTTGCGGTTGAGGCTCGTGGTGGCGGTGAAGCCGGCCCGCTCGTTGCCCCAGGGGTCCTTGCCCCGGCCGCCGTACTCGACCTCCAGCACCACCTCGCGGGTGACGCCGCGGATGGCGAGGTCCCCGACCACGCGCAGCCGTTCCGGCGAGAGCATCTCGACCCGGCGGCTCCGGTAGGTGAGCTTGGGCGAGCGCTCCGCGTCGAGGAAGTCGGCCGAGCGCAGGTGGTTGTCCCGGTCCGAGACCCCGGTCTCGATGCTCGCGGCCTCGATGTCGACCTCGACGGTGGTGCGGTCGAGGCCCTTCGGGTCGAGGGTGAGCTTGGCGCTCCAGCGCGTGAAGCGCCCGCGCACCTTGGAGATCACCATGTGCCGCACGCTGAAGCCGATCGACGAGTGAGCGAGGTCGACCTGCCAGTTCTCGGTAGCCATCTCCGTCCTCCTGTCCTCTTCGCCCGTCGTGGGCGTTGCTCACGGCCATTGCAGGTGCCGAGCCCAACGCCCCCCATTTGATAAGTGGCCGTGATCACGGAACAAGGCCACCGGCCCTCCCCCGCCCGGGAGGCTCAGAATGAGACGGATCGGCTCATTTCGATCATGGCGGGCGCCCGGCGCCTCGGGCGACTGCGCCCCGCCGCATGCCCCTTTTCGGCGAACGGAGGGGCCCCGCCTACCAGCTCGAGCTACCCACCATGCGCGACCAGAGGGGGAACCCGGTCACGACGAGGTGTGCGTTCGCCCAGCGGATGGTGCGCGACGACTGCGCGCGGTGCAGGACGCGCTGCGCGGTCCCGTTCGGCTGGTCGCCCACGTCGGCGACGACCACCTGCTCCTCGACGCTCAGCGCGCTGGGTTCGAAGGACAGGGTCGCGCTGAGCTCGGTGCGCTCGAAGCGCCCCTCGACCTGGCGGGTCTGGCGCCGGGAGAGGTCGATGGAGGCTCCGCTCGCGCAGGTGCCGTCCTCGTGCAGGAGGGGCTCGGGCACGAAGCGGTTCCCCCTCAGGGGCACGAGGCGCGCCGAGCGCGTGCAGCTCGCCGGGTCCGGGCGCGTGCAGTACTCCCCCTCGGCCACCAGCACCTCATGCTCGCCGAGGTGCTCGAGGTGGAGCCGCGCGCGGCTCGGGAAGGTCCGCAGCGGGCCGAGCGCCAGGACGCGCAGCTTGGTGGGGGTCACCTCCACCAGCGCCACCGGGCCGAGGGCGTCGCCGCTCGTGTAGCGGGCGGTCGGGATCCAGACCAGGGTGTCGCCGGACGGGGTGGCGGTGGTGAGGACGTCGTCGGAGGAGACCGCCCGGTCCGGCATGAGCGTGCGGGCGACCGCCCCGTCGTCGCAGGAGATGGCCGGCACGTCCCAGCGCACCTGGGCCCCGGCGCAGTCGAGCGCCGGCGAGGTCGCCCGCCGAGTGACCGGGTCGATCCCGCGCAGGATGAGGGCGATGAAGGCCTGTCCGTCGGGCGGTGCCGCGGCCGCGCCCCGGTCGAGCTCGCACACCGCGGGGCGGGGTGGCGGGGGCGGGGCCGAGGCGCATCCCCCGGCGAACAGCGCCGCGGCGAACAGCGAGACACGGACCGTGCGCATAGCTCTCCCTCCCGGCGCCGTCAGGGTGTACCCGGCCGCCCGGTGGCGTCGGACGCCTCGCCGTCGCCCGGCGGCGGCGCCGGCTGCCCGGCCATCGACACGTAGGCTCGGGCGAACTCCCTGCCGAACAGGACCTCGGAGATGGAGCTCTCCTCGTCCGCCAGGTCGTGGAAGCGCTGCTCGAACACCTTCCACAGGTTCACCGCGCGCAGCGGCCACACGCTGGCGGGGGCGGTGGAGGCCACCGCCTCGGGGCTCAGCTGGGCGAGCAAGGCCCGGGCGCCGTCCACCACGCCGCGCAGGAGGGCGACCTGGTGGATCATGAAGTCGGCGAAGGCCCGCTGCAGCTCGGCGTCGCGCCCCTGGGCCGCCGGGTCGAGGAGGTAGGCGAGCACCTGGGCCGGGTCGCGGGCGCGGAGCAGCGGACCTTCCACCTGGACCGTGCGAACCCCCATCTCGCGGCCGAACTCCTCGTAGCCCCGGCGCAGCTCGAGGAAGGAGCGCGCGAAGGTCTCGAGCGCGCCGGCGACGCGGCCGAGGACGGCCTCGATCTCCGCGGGCGACCCGAGCGAGGGCGCCCGCGGCAGGTAGGAATCGCCGAAGGCACGCAGGAACCGGAGCGAGGCGTCGCCGAGCCCGCCGTCGGTGGCCGGGGGCGGGGCCAGCGCGACCGCCTCGGCGCGCTCGGCCGGCGGCTCCGCCCGGGCCCCGGTCAGGGCGGCGAACTGGGGCTCCTGCAGCAGGGCCGCGTACTTGGCGGAGAGCCGATCGAGGGCCGCCTGGCGCGCCTCGGACCCGAGGGGCGAGACCACGGCCTCGAGGTTGTGGCGCAGGTGATCCCACGAACCGCGGTAGGAGGCGTAGTCGAGGTCGAGGTCGAGGGCCGCCGCATCCACCGCCGCCTCGGCCTCCGCCAGCGCCGCCTCCGACGGGCCGGGGGCGGACAGCGGGCGCGGCGCGACCTCGGGCGGAGCCGGCTCCGGCTGGGCCTCCAGGGCCAACGCCACCAGCGCGGCGGCGGGGGCGCGCTCGGGCCTCGCGCGCAGGCCGGACAGGGTGGCGGCGCGCACCGCGAACATGGTCTGCCGCGGCAAGGGCGCCTGCTCGCCGGTCACCCGGCGCTCGAAGGTGAGCTGGTAGGTCCCGATGGAGAGCTCGGCGCCGGCCTCGAGGGCCACCGGGGCGTTGGCGGAGAGCCGCACGCCGTTCAGGACCGAGCCGTTCGTCGAGCCCAGGTCGAGGTAGCGCGCCTCCTCGTCGTCGAACTGGATGAGCCCGTGGTAGGTCGAAACGAATCCCTTCGGCAAGGGCAGGTCGTTGAGCTCGCCCCGCCCGATGCGCACGGGCGACTTCAGGAAGGCGAACTCCTCTTCCTTCCCACCCTGGAGGTCCATCACATGGGCGACGAGCGGGATCATGCTCCCGTTGTATCACGCGTCGCCCAGGTCCACGCGGAACTCTCCCTGCGCATCGAGGCCGACCCCGAGCTGGCGCGGTAGAGCGCCCTCCGAGAGCCGCTCCAGGATGGCGCGGGACAGGAGGGGCATGAGCGAGCCGCGCAGGACGTGCTCGACGTTGCGCGCCCCGGTCTCCGGTTCGGTGCAGCGCCGGACGAGCTCCAGGACGAGCTCCGGGGCGAAGGCGGCCTCGACCCGGTGGCTCGCCGCGAGCCTTCTCGCCAGGCCGGAGAGCTTGAGCTCCACGATCTCCCGCAGGATCTCGGACGGCAGGGGCGCGAAGGGGACGATGGTCATGCGCGCCAAGAGGGCCGGCTTGAAGTGCCCCGAGAGCAGGGGCCGTATCCCCTTCACCACCTCCTCGGCGCTGGGCTTCGCGCCTCCCTCGTAGGCCGACACGATGGCGTCGGTGCCGAGGTTCGAGGTCAGGATGAGGAGGGCGTTCTTGAAGTCCACCTCCCGGCCCTCGCCGTCGGTGAGGCTGCCCTTGTCGAACACCTGGTAGAACAGGTTCAAGACGTCGAGCTCGGCCTTCTCGCACTCGTCGAGCAGCACCACCGAGTAGGGCCGTTGCCGCACCGCCTCGGTGAGCAGCCCGCCCTCGCCGTAGCCGACGTAGCCCGGCGGGGAGCCGATGAGGCGCGAGACGGTGTGCTTCTCCTGGAACTCGCTCATGTTGAGGGTGGTCATGAAGCGCTCGCCCCCGTAGAGGGCGTCGGCGAGCGCGATGGCCGTCTCGGTCTTGCCCACGCCCGAGGGCCCCACGAAGAGGAGCACGCCGAGCGGGGTCCTGGGATCGCGGATGCCGGCGTGGGACATGCGCAAGGTCTCGGCCACCGTGCGCAGCGCCTCCGGCTGCCCGCGGACGCGGGCGGCGAGCGAGGCCTCGAGCCCGAGCACCGCCTTCACCTGGTCGGAGCGCATCTTCCCCACCGGGACCCCGGTCCAGCTGGCCACGATGCGCGCCACCGCCGCCCCGTCCACCTCGGCGCTCAGCAAGGGCTCCTCGCCCTGGAGCTTCTTCAGCTCGGCCGCGGCGGCGTCGACGGCCGCCCTCCCGGCGACCGCGTCGGCCCCGGGGCTCGAGAGCGCCGAGCGGGCCGCACGCAGCCGCTCCACCGCCGCCCGCTCCCCCTCGAAGCGCGCCCGCAGGCTCTCGAGCTCGTCCTTCTTCCGCCGCATGCGGCCCTCGAGCTCCAGCAGCTGGCCCTCGTCGCGCAGCGGCCCCTCGGCGAGGTCGCGCCGGAGCGCCTCCCGCTCGCGCTCGAGCCCGGCGAGGTCGAGCTCGAGCGCCGAGAGCTCCTCGGGCTTGCTGGCGAGCGCCACCTTCACCCGCGCGGTGGCGGTGTCGAGCAGGTCGACGGCCTTGTCCGGGAGCTGCCGCCCCGACACGTAGCGGCGCGAGAGCCGCACCGCCTCCACCACCGCCTCGTCGCGGATGGTGACGCCGTGGGCCTTCTCGTAGACCGAGCGCAGGCCGCGCAGCATGAGGACCGCGTCCTCCTCGCCCGGCTCGTCCACCTTGACCGGCTGGAACCGGCGCTCGAGCGCGGCGTCCTTCTCGAAGTACTTCTTGTACTCGGACCAGGTGGTGGCCGCGATGGTCCTGAGCTCGCCGCGCGCCAGTGCCGGCTTCAGGAGGTTGGCCGCGTCCGACCCCCCCACCGCCCCGCCGGCCCCGATGAGCGTGTGGGCCTCGTCGATGAAGAGGACGATGGGCTTCGGCGAGGCCTTCACCTCCCCGATGACCGCCTTGAGGCGGTTCTCGAACTCCCCGCGCACGCTCGCCCCGGCCTGCAAGAGGCCGAGGTCGAGCCCGAGCAGGTCGACGTTGCGCAGGGACTCCGGCACGTCGCCCTCCGCGATGGCGAGCGCCAGGCCCTCGACGAGGGCGGTCTTGCCGACCCCCGGCTCGCCCACCACGATGGGGTTGTTCTTGCGCCGCCGGGCCAGGATGTCGACGAGCTGCCTTATCTCGCGGTGCCGGCCGAAGATGGGGTCGATCTTCCCCTCGCGGGCGCGCTCGGTGAAGTTGGTGGTGAAGCGGCCGAGCGCCTCCGCCCGTGCCGGTCCGCCGCCGGCGGCGGGAGCCTCGCCGGACGGGAAGGGCTGGGCCTCCAGGCTCTCCGGCGAGGGGGCGAGTACGGTGTCGAACTCGCGCTTCACCTCCTCGAGCGGGAGCGCCGCGAGCTCGGGCCATTCGTCGCCCAGGTAGCGGTCGGGCCTCGAGGCGAGCTGGTAGAGGAGGTGCCCGCTCCGCAGCGCCGTCGCGCCCAGGTCGACCGAGGCGGTGAGCCAGGCGTCCTCCAGGAAGGTGAAGATGCGCTCGGAGATGAGGGGGCGGCCGCTGTGGCCGGTCTTCATGCGCTGCAGCTCGCGCTCGGCGCGGGCCGACAGCTTCTGGCGGTCGACGCTGAAGTGGTGGAGCAGGCGGGCCACGTCGCCCTCGTCGGGCTCGAGGAGGGTGGCGACGAAGTGCTCCACCGCGATCTCGTAGTAGCCTCCCGAGGCCGCGCGTCCCACCGCCGCCTCGAGGAGGCGGGTGGCGGTGGGGGTGAGCTTCCGGATGATGGCCTTCGGTTCGACGCGCATCCGCCCTCCCCGGCCGCGCCCTAGGCGGCCTTGCTGGCGTGGATCCGCACCTGGCGCGGCTGGCCTCCGAGCCAGGCGTTCCTCCCGAGCCGCGAGGCCCCGAGCTTGAACCACGGTGCGGCGTCCTCGGCGAGCCAGAGCACGATCTCGTGCTCGAGCGGCTCGGTGACGAGCGCCTGCACGAGTTCCTCGACCCTCTTCACCGGCTCGCCTTCGGAGAAGCGGGCGTACTGCTCGGCCGCCAGGGGACCGATCTGCACCCGGAAGCGGCCGGCGATGTCGAGCACCCTGCGGCCGAGGAGGCAGCTTTGTCCGAGGCGGCTTGCCCGGCGCCCGAGCAGGGTCACCTGGTCCTCCGCGACCGCCACCCACGCGCCCACGAAGGGCTCGACCCGCACCCGGGCCTGGCCGAGGTCGTCGGCGAGGAGGTCGGCGAGGGCCGCCGCCAGCGCGCCCGCGGTGAGCGTCCGCTCGGCGAGGAGCGGCGAGAGCCGGAGCAGCCGCCACCCCGGCAAGGGAGGGCGGGTCTCGCCGGGGGCGACGTCCACCCCGAGGATCGCGAGCAGCCGCTCCGTCCAGGGATCGGCGTCGTCCGAGCGACGCGTGTTCGGCAGGTCGTGGACGGCGCTCGTGCGGTAGAGGAGCGAGAGCAGCCGGTGGTGGAAGAGGTCGAGGAACTCCCGCATGCGGGGAGCGTCCGGGTCCTCCTGGGCCACCTCCTCGGCGAGGTAGTGCGGCAGCGGCGTGACGCTCCCGGTGAGTCCCAGGAAGGCGGTGGTGAGCTCGTAGCCGGTACGCGGGGCGCCCTCGGGGTCGGAGGGCGCGGGCGGGAGGGTGAGCTCTTTGACCCGCGTCACGTCGCTCGGCGAGAACGACAGGCTGGGGTCGTGCCGGAAGAAGAGCCGCTCCTCGTCGGGCAGGGCGGCGGTGCCCACCGGGGGCCCGCCGGCGAGCCGCTCCAGGATCTGCACCAGCGGGAAGAAGCCGCGGCGCCGGGCCTGCTCGACGAGGGCGAGGCGCGCGGCGCGGGGGTCCGCGGTCACAGGAGCGCCTTCTGGCCGTTGCGCGGGGGCCACGCGTAGGCCCGCCCGGAGGGCTCGAGCCTGAGCCCGAGCTCCACGAAGGAGCTCAGGCCGACCTGGGAGGCGAGCAGGTCGTCCACCGCACAACCGAACAGGAAGGCGTCGCCCGGGCCGGCAAAGCCGCCCTCGTCGACCGCCAGGGCCACCCGGCTGCCGCGGGCGGGGGCCCCGCCGATGAGGCGCCGCGAGAGGGCCACCTCCACCTCGCGGACCGACTCGACGCGCAGCTGGTTGGCGCGGCCGGCGTGCTGGTCGGCGAGGAGGGGCAGGTTGTAGAGCCCGAGGAGCGCGCGCAGGTTCGCGACGTCGGCGATCGAGGCGCGGTTGGCCGCCAGGTGCGCGAGGAGGCGCCAGTGGAGCTCGGTCCCGAGCGGCGGTCGCACCGGATGGGACACCGGCACGATGTTGCGGAAGCGGGCCTGGGTGGGCGAGGTGGGGGTGGGCTGGCAGAGGTCCCCCAGCTTGAGGCGCGCCGGGAGCGAACGGTTGGTGGCGGTCACCTCCAGCGAGAGCACGCTCGGCTCGAGGAGCGAGC
>DATJVF010000096.1:0-3327 GCA_035501995.1 Anaeromyxobacteraceae bacterium | reverse complement strand
AAGGCTCCAGCGTACCGCCCGCCCTCGCCCCCTTCGCGCCTTCTAGCCCCCGAAGACTAGCGCAAGTCGAAGCGACCCGTGCCTTGCTCGCAGGCGATGACCAGCGAGCGCGGCTTGTAGTCCCGGGGAGGGGCCTCGTCGTTCTTGCGGAAGGAGCTCATCGAGACCACCACCAGGTCCTGCGGCCGCATGGTCCGGTGGGTGTACTTCCAGCCGTCGTCGAGGGTGAGGACCACGTCCTCCCAGATCCGGCTCGACTCGTTGCGGACGAGGAGCTGTACCCCCATGATCGAGTCGCGGTTCACCTGGACGTCGGCCCCGAGGGCGTTCGACGGCCCGGAGCTGGCGCAGGCCCCCCACAGGGTGGCGACCGAGACCACCGCCCACGCCGCCAGGATGGCGAGGCGCATCTTGAAGTAGCGGTCGGAGCGCCGGAAGCCGTCGTAGGCCTCGGCGACCCGCGACCTCATGGCCGTGAGCCCCTCGCTCCGCTGGACCTGGCCGCTCGCCGCGTGCGCGCGCATCGGCCAGGGAGCCTAGCGAAGGACGGAAGCTTGGACAAGGCGCGCTCGGGCGCGCGCGCTAGGCGCGCTCCCCGCCCCCCTCGACGCCGGGCTGGGCGATATCCACCGGGCCGCCCCCCAGCCCGCCGAGCGAGCGGTGCAGGCCCACGATGCGGCCCCGCACCTCGCGGAGGAGGGCGTCCTTGTCGGGAAAGTCGCGCGGCTGTAGGCAGGCGCCGATGGCCACCCGGATGGTGCCCGGCTGCACCTCCAGCCGCCGCTTGGGGTTCAGGGCCGCCGCCCCGGCGATGGCCACCGGGACCACCGGGACCCCCGCCTCCATGGCGAGCACGAAGGGCCCTTTCTTGAAGGGCTGGATGCGGGCGTCGGGGCTGCGGGTGCCCTCGGGGAAGACCACGAGCGAGAGGCCGCCCTGCACGATCCTCGCGCCTCGGCGAAGGGCCGCCACCGCCTGAGCGCGGTCCCGACGGTTCACCTCCACGAAGCGGGCGAGGCGCAGGTACCAGCCGAAGACCGGGATCCTGAAGAGCTCGCTCTTCGCGACGAAGCGCAGGTTGCGCGGGATGGCGCAGAAGAGCGCCCACACGTCGAGCGCGCTCTCGTGGTTCGAGACGTAGATGGCCGGGCCCGAGGGCATGAGCTCCCTTCCGCCCACCTCCACCCGCACCCCGGCCAGCCAGAGGGCCGAGGGCGACCAGGCGCGGCGGGCGAGCCAGATGGAGAAGTCGCCCGACCCGGTCAGCGCCATGGCGGGGAGCTGCACGACGAAGAAGAAGACCATCGAGAGGCCGCAGTAGACCGCCACCGCAAGGCCGCGCAGCCGAGCGCTCATGTAGGTGCGGCGCCGGCGCATCCCCACGAGGTCCACCGGCGCCAGGCCCTGTATAGCGCGTCGCGGCCGGCGTGCCGAGAGCCTCCGGGGGGGATAGACTCCCGGCGGTGCCCGCGCCGAGGCTCAAGATCGCGCCGGAGGTCGAAGAGGCGCTCCTCCACCGCGGCGCGGTGGTAGCGCTCGAGACGAGCGTCCTCGCCCGGGGCCCGCCGCCGCCCGCGAACCTCCTCGCCGCCGGCGCCTGCGCCGGGGCGGTGCGCTCCTCGGGCGCCGTCCCGGCCTTGCTGGCCCTCCTCGAGGGCGAACTCGTGGTCGGGGCGGACGAGCGGGCGCCTACGCAGCTGGCCGACCCGGCCGCCGGCGCGGCCAAGGCCTCCGTCGTCCACCTCGCCGCCCCGCTCCGCGAGCGGCGGGCCGGCGGGACCACCGTCTCGGCCTCGGTCGCGATCGCCCAGGCGGCTGGGATACGGGTCCTCGGCAAAGGCGGGATCGGCGGGGTGCACCGGTCGGTCCCCGAGGACGGCGCGCGGCGCGACCGGTCGGCGGACCTCTCGGAGATGAGCCGGCGGAAGGTGTGCGGGGTGGCGTCTGGACCGAAGGTGGAGCTCCTCGTGGCCGCCACCGCGGAGGCGCTCGAGGCGCTCGGGGTCCCGGTGGTGGGCTACGCCACCTCGGAGCTGCCGGCCTTCTTCGCCGCCCGGGCCGGCCTCCCACTCGAGCACCGGGTCGGGGACGCGGCGCAGGCGTCCCTCTTCCTCCGCATCCACCGGGACGAGCTCGGGCGGGGCGAGGGCGCGCTCCTCTGCGTGCCGCCGTCGACGCCCCTCCCGGCCGAACGGGTGGAGGCGGCGCTCCTCGAGGCCCTTTCCGAGGGACGGGCCCGAGGCCTCTCGGGCGAGGAGCTCACCCCCTTCCTCCCGGCGGCGCTCGATCGGGCCGCCGCTGGCGAGAGCCGCTCCGGCAGCGTGGAGCTCCTCCGCCGCAACGCCCGGGTGGCGGGCGAGACCGCCCGCGAGCTCGCGCGCGGGTAGGACGAGGCCCCCTTGACCGCCCCCCTGACCCGAGCGCCCCCGGTCCTGGTGGAGACGGCGGCCGAGGTCGAGGCCCTGCTCGTCCTCCTCCGCGAGGAGCCGGCCCTGGCGCTCGACACCGAGTCGAACAGCCTCCACGTCTACCGCGAGCGGGTCTGCCTCATCCAGCTCTCGACGCGCCAGGGCGACTTCGTCATCGATCCCCTGCGGGCCGACCCGCGACCGCTCGGGGCGGCCCTGGCCCGGGCGAACCCGGTGGTGCTGCACGGGGCCGACTACGACGTGCGCTGCCTGAAGCGCGTGTGGGGCTTCGCCCTCCCTGGGCTCTTCGACACCATGGCCGCCGCCAGGCGGCTCGGCCGGGCGGCCCTCGGGCTCCAGGCGCTCGTGAAGCACCATTTCGGCGTCGAGCTCTCGAAGGACTACCAGCGCTCGGACTGGGGACGCCGGCCGCTCACCCGCGAGCAGGTGAGCTACGCGGCCCTCGACACCCACTACCTCCTCCCGCTCTACGAGCTCCTCTCCCGCGAGCTCGCCACCCGCGGTCTCGACGCCTCGGCGCAGGTGGAGTTCGCACGCATCGCCGCCGGGGAGCCACGCCCACGGGTCTTCGACCCGGAGGGCTGGAGGCGCCTCAAGGGAGCCACGCACCTCGACGAGCCCGGTCGAGCCGTGCTGAGGGCCCTGTGGGCGGTGCGCGAGGAGCGGGCGGCGGCCCTGGACCGCCCGCCCTTCAAGGTCATGGGAGAGCAGGCGATGGTGGAGGTGGCGCGCCGCCGTCCGCGCGACGGCGCCGGTCTGCTCTCCATCTCGGGGGTGACGCCGGTCGTCTTGCGGCGGATGGGCGAGGCGGCCCTCCTCGCCCTGTGGGCCAGGGGAGGGGAGGGCGAGCGAGAGTAGGGCGGCCCTCCCCCCCGCGCGGCTCAGAAGCCCACTCCGG
>DATJVF010000095.1:0-7621 GCA_035501995.1 Anaeromyxobacteraceae bacterium | reverse complement strand
AGGCGGCGTCGAGGGTCAAGGGTCCCTACTCGGCGAGGAAGCGGAGGAGGAGCCTCGCCACCTCCGCCGGCCGGTGGCGTAGGAGCATGTGCCCGGCCCCCTCGACGACCACCCGTCGCGCCGTCCGGAAGGCCTCGGTCCGCGCGAGCGGGTCGTCGGGGACGGGGGAGCCCTCCTCGCCGTCGAGGAGCAGGAGCGGGCAGCGGATGGCGGACCAGTAGGCGGCGGCCACCTCGGCGCGGAACGGGTAGGGGCCTCGGGTCAGGTGCAGCGGGTCGTGGAGGAAGGCGAACCCGCCCGCGACGGGGCGCGTGCCGTGGCGAGCGAGAAAGAGCGCCTCCTCCTCGGGGCAGCGGGGGTCCCTCTCCCGGATGCGCCGGGCGGCCTCGGCCAGGGTGGGGTGGACGCGCGGTGTGGCGAGGCGGGCCCGCCGCGCGCCCGCGATCCAGGCCGCGGTCCTCTCGGGCACGCTCGCCAAAGGGGTGTCGGGAAGGCGCGGGCGCTCGAGCAACGCGGCCCGGGCCACGCGCGACGGGAAGGTGCCGGCGTAGTAGCCGGCCACCGCGGCCCCCATGGAGTGGCCGACCAGGTTGAGCTCGTCGCGGGCGAGCGCGTCGACGAGGTCGGCGAGGTCCAAGAGGTAGTCGAGGAAGTAGTAGTAACCCCCCGGGCCGACGCGCTCGGTCTCGCCGTGTCCGCGCAGGTCGGGCGCGACGACGTGGTGGCCGGCGGCGGCCAGCGCCGGCGCCACCCGGTGGTAGGCCCACGACCGGTCGAGGAAGCCGTGCAAGCAGAGGACGGTGGACGGTCCGCCCCCGTCCCACTCGAGGACGTGGTGGCTGAGGCCGTTCGCCACCACCGAGCGGGGGACGGGCTCCATGGGCCCTCCTGTGTAGCAGCTTTCGGCGGGCGGGACCCGCCTAGACCGGTCGGGTCGGCCCATGCGGGCCGGTCGGCCCGCGGCGGGGTGGGGCCAGGGAGGCTTTACAAGGGGCGGCCCGGCTCTTAAGGAAGCCGCTAGCCTCACCATTCACGAATGGCGAACGACATCCTGCTCGAGACCCGGGACCTCTCGCGCGAGTTCTCGGGTTTTCTGGCCGTGAACAACGTCGCGCTTCGGGTCCGGCGGGGCACCATCCACGCGCTCATCGGCCCGAACGGCGCCGGGAAGACCACGGTCTTCAACCTGCTCACCCGGTTCCTCGACCCCACGCGGGGCATCATCCTCTACCGCGGGGAGGACATCACCCGCGCCCGGCCGGCCGAGATCGCGCGGCGCGGCCTGGTGCGCTCCTTCCAGATGTCGGCGGTCTTCCCGAGCCTGACGGTGCTGGAGAACGTACGGGTGGCGCTGCAGCGCGAGCTCGGCACCTCCTTCAAGTTCTGGAGGTCCGAGCGGACCCTCTCGGCCCTCGACGAGCGGGCCATGGCCCTCCTCGCCTCGGTGGGCCTGGCCGACGCGCACGCCGATCTGGCGGTCGAGCTCCCCTACGGGCGCAAGCGGGCCCTCGAGCTCGCCACCACCCTGGCGCTCGATCCGGAGCTCTTGCTCCTCGACGAGCCCACCCAGGGCATGGGCCACGAGGACGTGGGGCGGGTGACCGCCCTCATCGAGCGGGTGGCCGCCCACCGCACCGTGCTCATGGTCGAGCACAACCTCTCGGTGGTGGCCGATCTCTCCGACGTCATCACCGTCCTCTCGCGCGGAAGCGTCCTCGCCGAGGGCTCCTACCGAGAGGTGGCGCGGGATCCCCGGGTGCTCGAGGCCTACCTCGGGTCGGCGGAGGCGTGAGGCGGCGATGGAGGGCGCCCGCGAGACCCCGCCGGTGGAGCTCTTGCGCGTCACCGACCTGCACGCCTTCTACGGGGACTCGCACATCCTGCACGGGATGGACCTCACCGTGCGCCGGGGCGAGCTCGTGACGCTCCTCGGACGCAACGGGTCGGGGCGGACCACCACCCTGAAGGCCATCCTGGGCCTCGTCGAGCGGCGCACCGGGTCGGTGATGATGAACGGCCGCGAGACCATCCGCATGGCGCCCCACCAGATCGTGCACCTCGGGATCGGCTACTGCCCCGAGGAGCGGGGCATCTTCGCGAGCCTGTCGGCCGAGGAGAACCTCCTCCTGCTCCCGGTGGTGGGCAGCGGCGGGATGCCGCTCGCCGAGCTCTACCGCATGTTCCCGAACCTCGTGGAGCGGCGCCGCACCCAGGGGACCCGCCTCTCGGGAGGGGAGCAGCAGATGCTGGCGGTGGCGCGCATCCTGCGCATCGGGGCGAGGCTCCTCCTCCTCGACGAGATCACCGAGGGCCTGGCGCCGGTCATCGTGAAGACGCTCGGCCAGGTGGTGCGGACGCTCAAGGAGCGGGGCTTCACGCTCGTGCTCGTCGAGCAGAATTTCCGGTTCGCCGCCCCCCTGGCCGATCGGCACTACCTGGTCGAGCACGGCCGGGTGGTCGACGTCGTGACCCGGGACGACCTCCCCGCCAGCCAGGAGAAGCTCCAACGCTACCTGGGCGTCTAGACCTCCCCCCAACCCGAGCCCCCGCGAGGACCTCATGCACAGAAGACCGATGGCGATCCTGGCCCTGCCCCTCCTGCTCGCCGAGCCCGCCCTGGCCGCCGAAGGCATCTCGGACGGGGTGGTCCGCATCGGCGTGCTCACCGACATGACCGGCTACTACTCCGACCTGGCCGGGCCGGGCTCGGTGCTCGCCGCCCGGATGGCCATCGACGACTTCGGCGGGAAGGTGGCCGGCAAGCCCGTCGAGCTCCTCTCGGCCGACCACCAGCTCAAGGCCGACGTCGCCTCCAACGTGGCGCGCAAGTGGTTCGACGAGGACAAGGTGGACGCGGTGGTCGACCTCGTCTCCTCCTCCACCGCGCTGGCGGTGATGCCGGTGGCGGCCGAGAAGAAGCGCGTGCTGCTCCTCTCCGGCCCGGGCACCACCGCCATCACCGGCGCCCAGTGCAACGCCTACACGGTGCACTACACCTACGACAACTGGGCCCTCGCCAACGGCACCGGCCGGGAGGTGGTGAAGGACGGGGGCAAGAGCTGGTTCTTCATCACCGCCGACTACGCCTTCGGCAAGTCGCTCGAGGAGGACACCGCCGCCGTGGTGCGGGCGGCCGGCGGGCAGGTGCTGGGCTCGGTGCGCTACCCCTCGCCGGGCACCACCGACTTCTCCTCCTACGTCTTGCAGGCCCAGGCCTCGGGCGCCCAGATCGTCGGCCTGGCCAACGCCGGCGCCGACACCGTCAACTCCATCAAGGCCGCCCACGAGTACGGGCTCACCAAGAAGCAGCGCCTGGCGGGGCTGCTCATCTTCATCTCCGACGTCCACAGCCTGGGCCTCGACGTCGCGCGCGGTCTCTACGCCACCACCGCCTTCTACTGGGACCGCGACGAGGCGAGCCGCGCCTTCGCGCGCCGCTTCCAGTCGCATCCCGACAACGCCAAGAAGACCATGCCCACCATGGTGCAGGCCGGGGTCTACTCGGCGGTCACCCACTACCTCAAGGCCATCGCCGCCGCCCACACCGACGACGCCGACGCCGTGATGGCCAAGATGCGCGAGATGCCGGTCGACGACTTCTTCGCCAAGAACGGGCGCATCGGCCCGGACGGCCTGCACCGCCACGACATGTACCTCGTGCAGGTGAAGAGCCCGGAGGAGTCGAAGTACCCCTGGGACTACTACAAGATCCTGAGGACCATCCCCGCCGCGGAGGCCTTCCCGAGCGTGGAAGCGCAGAAGTGCCCGCTCGCGGTGAGGCGGTAGCGGACCGCCGCCTCGAGCGGGTCGGCCCGAGCCGCGCCAGGACCCCCATGCAGGCCCTCTTCGGACAGCTCCTGCTCGGCCTCATCAACGGCTCGTTCTACGCGCTGCTCTCGCTCGGGCTGGCCATCATCTTCGGGCTGCTCGACATCGTGAACTTCGCCCACGGGACGCTCTACATGATGGGGGCTTTCGCCGCCTACCTCCTGCTCTCGGAGTTCCAGGTCGGCTTCTTCCCGGCCCTCTTCCTCGCCCCGGCCGCGGTGGGCCTCTTCGGGATCGTGGTCGAGCGCACCATGCTGAGGCGGCTCTACCGGCTCGACAGCCTCTACGGGCTCCTCCTCACCTTCGGCCTCGCCCTCATCATCGAGGGTCTGTTCCACCACCGCTACGGGAACTCCGGCACGCCCTATCCGGTCCCCGAGCTCCTCCGCGGCGGCCTCGCGCTGCCCTTCATGTACCTGCCCCTCTACCGGGCCTTCGCGGTGGTGACCGCGGCGCTGGTGTGCTTCGGGGCCTGGCTGGTCATCGAGCGCACCCGGCTCGGCAGCTACCTGCGCGCCGGCACCGAGAACCCCCGGCTCTCGCAGGCCTTCGGGCTCAACGTGCCGCTCATGCGCACCCTCACCTACGGCTTCGGCTCGGCGCTGGCCGCCTTCGCCGGGGTCATGGCCGCCCCCATCTACCAGGTCTCGCCGGCCATGGGCTCGAACCTCGTCATCGTGGTGTTCGCGGTGGTGGTCATCGGGGGCATGGGCTCCATCGCCGGGTCGATCCTGACCGGGCTCGGCCTGGGCGTCGTCGAGGGGCTCACCCGTTACCTCTACCCGGAGGCCTCCTCGGTGGTGGTCTTCCTGGTCATGGCCGGGGTGCTGCTCTTGCGCCCGGCTGGGCTCTTCGGGAGGACGAGGTGAGCGAGCTCCCCCTGCGCTTCTCGAGCGGGCGGGTGCGGGCGGCCTTCGCCTTCATGGTGGCGGTCGGCCTCGTCCTCCCGCACCTCGTCTACCCGGTGCTGGTGATGAACGTCCTGTGCATGGCGCTCTTCGCGAGCGCCTTCAACCTGCTCCTCGGCTACGCCGGGCTGCTCTCCTTCGGCCACGCCGCCTTCCTGGGTACCGCCGGCTACCTGGCCGGCTACGGGCTCAAGGTCCTGGGCCTCTCCACCGAGCTCGCCCTGCTCCTCGGGACCGCGAGCGCCGCCCTCCTCGGCGCCCTGGTGGGCGGGCTCGCCATCCGGCGCTCCGGCATCTACTTCGCCATGATCACCCTCGGCTTCGCCCAGCTGGTCTACTTCCTGGCGGTGCAGATGCCCTTCACCGGCGGCGACGACGGCCTGCAGGGCGTGCCGCGCGGCCGCGTCCTCGGGCTCTTCTCGCTCGAGGGCAACCTGCGCGCCTACTACTTCGTCTACCTGGTCTTCCTGGGCGCCTTCTTCCTCCTCTACCGGACCATCCACTCCCCCTTTGGCCACGTGCTGCGGGCCATCCGGGAGAACGAGCCCCGGGCCCTCTCGCTCGGCTACGACGTCGACCGCTACAAGCTCCTCGCCTTCGTGGTCTCGGCCGCGCTCTCCGGGCTGGCCGGCGCCATGAAGACGGTGGTCTTCCAGTCCGAGACGCTCACCGACGTGCACTGGCTCATGTCCGGGGAGGTGATCCTCATGACCCTGCTCGGCGGCCTGGGCACCGTGTTGGGGCCGTCGGTGGGCGCGCTGGTGGTGCTGCTCCTCGAGAACGGGCTCGCCGGCTTCGGCTCCTACACCACCGTCATCACCGGGGTGGTCTTCGTGGTGGGGGTGCTCGCCTTCCGGCGCGGCTTCGTCGGGGAGGCCCTGGGCCTCATGAGGAAGTTCCCCTTCTGAACCGGACCCGGGGCTCGAAGGGAGCCGGCCCGGTTTCGGGACGGCACGCCCTCCGCTACCATGAGCGCCATCCCGGTGCTCCCCAAGACCCCCCGCGACCGGCTCTCGACCCTCGGCCTCGTCGCCGCCACGTTCTTCATCGTCTCGGGTGGCCCCTACGGCCTCGAGGAGGTCGTGCTCGGCTACGGGTACAAGGGGGCCCTGCTCCTGCTCCTCGTGGTGCCGCTCGTGTGGAGCTTGCCGGTGGCCCTCCTCGTCGGCGAGCTCTCGGCGGCGCTCCCCGCCACCGGCGGCTACTACGTGTGGGTGCGGCGGGCCCTCGGGCCCTTCTGGGGTCTGCAGGAGGCCTGGCTCTCGCTCGCGGTGGGGATCGTCGACATCGCCATCTACCCGACGCTCCTCGCCGCCTACCTCGGTCGGCTGTGGCCGGCGGTGGGCGGGGTGGCCCCGCTCGAGGGGGGCTGGTGGATGGGCCTCCTCGCCATCGCCGGCTGTACGGCCTGGAACGCCTTCGGCATCCGCTCCATCGGCCGCGGATCGGCGCTGCTCGGCGCGGCCTTGCTCGCGCCCTTCGCGGCCATCGTCCTCCTCGCGCTGCTCGCGCTCCGCTCGGGCGGCCTCTCGGTCCTTCGCTCGGCCCTTTCCGCGCCGCCACCGGGGGACCGGGGCGCGCTGGTGGCGGGCCTCATGCTCACCATGTGGAACCTCATGGGGTTCGACAACGCCTCCACCTTCGCCGCCGAGGTCCGGGATCCCGGGCGAAGCTACCCGCGCGCCATGGTGGTGGCGACGGCGGCCGTCGCGGGCTGCTACCTCGCCGCGGTGCTGGCGGCGGCGGTGGCCGGGGTGCTCCCGGCGTCCTTCACCACCGGCGCCTGGTCGGCGGTGGGCGAGCGCCTGGGGGGGCCAGGGCTCGCCGCCCTCGTCACGGCCGGCGGGGCCATCTCGGCCCTCGGCATGTACTGCGCGCTCCTCCTCTCCTGGTCCCGCCTGCCGGTGGCGCTCGCCGAGGACGGCCTGTGGCCGGGCCGCTTCGCCCGGCGCCACCCGCGCACGCACGCCCCGGTGCCCGCGGTCGTGCTCGGCGGGGTGCTCTCCGCCCTCTGCCTCGGCCTCGGCCTGCGGAGGCTGGTGGTGATCGACGTCCTGCTCTACGGCGCGGCCCTCCTGCTCGAGCTCGCCGCGCTCCTCGCCCTGCGCGTCCGCGAGCCCGACCTCGAGCGGCCCTACCGCATCGGGGGCGGCCTCAAGGGGGTGGGGGCGCTCATGCTCATGCCGGCCGTGCTCGTGGCACTCGCGGCCTACGCGGCGAGGTCTGAACCGGGAGCGCTCGGCCTCTCCGGCATCGAGCTCAGCGCGGTGGTGGCCCTGGTCGGCGTCGCCTGGGGGCTCGCCCGGAGGCTCTTTCCGAGGAGCGCGCCGGCCCGGGAGGCCGCCCGGCTCACGCGGGAGGGGGAAAGGCCTCTTCGGTAGGCCGGCGAGGTCAGCGCGCCGCGCTCTCGGACGCCTCGACGATGCGGGCGGCCGCGTCGGGCTCGAGGCGGCGCACGAGCTCGAGCTCGAGCGCGACGTCGCGCGCGAGGACCTCGCTCGGATCGTCCTCCGACCGCCGCACGGCGACGAAGAGCACCCGGCAGGTGTCGTGGCCGGTGGCGGTGCCCTCCATGCGGTAGCGGAGGTGGGTCGGGTCCTCGTCGGTCTCGAGCACGAGGCCGCGGTTCGTGGCGCGGGTCTGGAACCCCTTGGCGAGGAACCCGCCGAGGACTCCCTGGGCGGCCTGGCCGGCCACCGCGCGGTCGGCGCCGACGAGCTTGTGGCCGCGGTCGGCGAGCAGCCGGATCCCGGACGGCCAGACCACCGCCAGGGCCTTCGGGAAGCGATAGCCGTCGAGCTCCCGGCGCAAGGCCGCGTCGCGCTTCAGGTTCACCTCCACGCCCGCGCAGGCGAGGGCGAGCGCGAGGAGGAGGGCGGCAGCGC
>DATJVF010000094.1:0-13912 GCA_035501995.1 Anaeromyxobacteraceae bacterium | reverse complement strand
TAGGAGGGGGATCGCCATGGCCAAGCACATCGTCGTCGTCTCGGCAGCGGCCGTCGCCGCGCTCTGCGCCGCGGCCCTGCTCGCACTGCTCGCCGGAGGGGTGGCGGCCGCCGTGGCGTGCGGCGTCGCCCTGGTCGGCCTGGCCGTCTTGGGCTTCGCCCTCGCGAGGAGCGCGCGGGCGGCGGAGGAGGCGAGCCGGCGCGAGGTGAGCGAGCTCGCGGTGGCCCTCGGCGAGGGCCGGGCGCCGGCCGCGCTCCGGGACCCCCTCCCGTCGCTCGCGCCCCTGCGGGCGGCCGTCGAGGCCCAGGCCACCTACGTCGCGACCGTACTCGACTACACCGAGCGCTCGGAGCGCGGGGAGATCGCCCCGCCCATCAAGGGCGACTTCCGCGGCCTGTTCGTGAAGAGCGCCGAGAGCATGAACCGGCGCGGCGAGATCATGGCGCGGCGCAACGCCGCCCTCTCGACGCTCTTCGAAGCGGGCGAGAAGGGGCAGCTCGACGCGCGGGCTGACACGAGCGGCTACGGGGGCTACAACGGCAAGATCCTCGAGCGCTTCAACCACCTCTTGGCCGGCATCCACCTGCCCATGCAGGAGGTGCTGGCCGTCCTCGGCCAGCTCGCCCGGGGCGACCTCACCGCGCGGATGAAGGGGAGCTACCCGGGCGTCTTCGGCGAGGTGAAGGACCGCCTCAACGCCACCGCCCAGACCCTCCACGACGCGCTCGGCCGGGTGGCCCTCGCCACCGAGCAGGTCGGGGTGGCCGCCTCGCAGATCGCGTCCTCCAGCCAGGCGGTGGCCGCGGGGGCGTCGGCGCAGGCGAGCTCGCTCGACGAGACCAACACCTCGCTCGATTCCATGACCAGCATGGTGAAGACGAGCGCCGACAACGCCCAGCAGGCGAGCGCGCTCGCCCAGTCGGCCCGAGGGGTGGCCGGCGATGGGGCCGACGCCATGCAGCAGATGGCCAACGCCATGGAGAAGATCCGGGCCGCCGCCGAGGGGACCTCCCAGATCATCAAGGACATCAACGAGATCGCCTTCCAGACCAACCTGCTCGCGCTCAACGCCGCGGTCGAGGCGGCCCGCGCCGGCGAGGCGGGGCGGGGCTTCGCGGTGGTGGCCGAGGAGGTGCGATCGCTGGCCCTGCGCTCCAAGGAGGCGGCCAACAAGACCGAGGCGCTCATCCGGGAGTCGGTGCGCCAGACCGGCGAGGGCGACGCCACCGCCAAGCTCGTGGCCGGCAAGCTCTCCGAGATCACCACCATGGTGGGCAAGGTCACCGACATCGTGAGCGAGATCGCGGCCTCGGCGCACGAGCAGTCGGGCGGCATCTCCAAGATCACCTCCGCCGTCGCCCAGATGAACAAGGTCACCGAGCAGAACGCGGCGAGCTCGGAGGAGTCGTCCTCGGCGGCCCAAGGCCTGTCGGGCCAGGCGGCCGAGCTCACCGGCCTCGTGCGCGCCTTCACCCTCGAGGCGGCGCGTCCCGAGCGCGCGCTGGCGGGCGAGGGGAGGCCCTCGCCGCGGGCCCGCCCGGCCCTTCCCCCCAAGGCCAAGGAGGCGCTCAAGGCGGCGCCGCGTTCCCGGCCGGCCTTGCCGCCGGCGCAGCCGAAGGCCAAGGCCGCCCGGTCCGGGAAGAACGGCGGGATGGACCTCAAGGCCGAGGAGCTCATCCCGCTCGACGGCGACCCCTCCTTCGACGAGTTCTAGGGCCCTCCTCGGGGGGGCGAACCGGGGCGGCGACGACCCGGGTGCGGACCGGGCTCGCCGCCGCCGGGAGCGGCGCACTGCCGCGGCCGCTCAGAGTCGGCGCCGTTCCCGCCGCTTGCGGCGCCGGCGCGGTCGAGGCGGTGGGCGGGGGCGCGCGGCACGGCGCTCGCAGCCACGAGGCGGGTCGGTTCGGTCGCCCGTGCCGGGCGTCCCACCCTGCCGTACGCGGAGGTAGGCATGACTCAGTTCCATGGCGCGCCGGCCAAGGCCGAGGGCGCGCTCTCCGGGCCGGGAGCGGTCCGCGCGGCGCTGGCCGGCAAGTACATGACCTTCAAGCTCGCCGACGAGGCGTACGGGCTCGAGATCCTGACGGTGCGCGAGATCATCGGCCTCATGGACATCACCCGCGTGCCGCGCGCCGAGGACTTCATCCGCGGCGTCATCAACCTGCGCGGCAAGGTGATCCCGGTGCTCGACCTCCGGCTCAAGTTCGGGATGCCCCGCACCGAGCCGACCGACCAGACCGTCATCATCGTGGTCCAGTGCTCGCTCGGCGACCGCAGCTACACCATGGGCATCCTCGTCGACCAGGTGCTGGAGGTCCTCTCCATCGAGGGGAGCCAGATCGAGCCGCCGCCCTCGTTCGGGGGGGCGGCCGACGCCGAGTTCATCACCGGGGTGGGCAAGACCGAGAACCGGGTCATCTTCCTCATCGACATCGGGAAAGTCCTCTCCGAGGCCGAGGCGCACCGCATGGCCCAGGCCGCCGTGGCCTAGCGGGGCCGCCGCCGCTCGAGGGGCCCAGTCGCCCCGCTCGACTCCGGGTGGAATGCGACCCGGGGCGGCCGCCGCCGCACCCTGCGGAACCCCAGGAAACGCGGGCCGACGCCGGGGGGAGGTCCCGAGGGTCCCTGGCACGCACCGTGCTCTTTCCTCGGCGCGGCCCCCGGCGAGCGCGGCGCGGCCCCAAGGAGGGAGAGGCCCGCTTCGGGCCGAGAGCGACATGGAGCTCCAGCTCTTCCAGCGCTTCGCCGCGCTCGCCTACGACAAGGCCGGGATCAGCATCAAGCCGGGCAAGGAGGCGCTCGTCACCGCGCGGGTGGCGAAGCGCCTGCGCGCGCTCTCCCTCCCCGACCCCGAGTCCTACCTGCGCTACCTCGAGCAGGACGGGAGCGGCGAGGAGCTCACCCGCTTCCTCGACGTCATCTCCACCCACTTCACGAGCTTCTTCCGGGAGCCCGACCACTTCGAGCACCTGCAGGCCGAGCTCGCCGCGCGGCTTTCGGCCGGGGCGAGGCGGCTGCGGGTCTGGTCGGCGGCGGCCTCCACCGGCGAGGAGCCCTACAGCATGGCCATGACCGCGCTGGACGTGAGGGGCCTCGAGCGCGCCGACTTCAAGATCCTGGCCACCGACATCGCGCTCGACACCCTGCGCCAGGCGGCGCAGGGGTGCTACCCGGCGGCGCGGATGGAGCCGGTGAGCCAGGAAAAGCGGGCGCGCTTCTTCACCCGCCGGAAGGGGGCGAGCGAGGCCGAGGGCGAGCTGTGGGAGGCCAACCCCGAGCTGAAGAGCTGCATCGCCTTCCGCCGCCTGAACCTCTCCGAGCCGCCCTTCCCCATGCAGGGCCCCTTCGACGTGGTGTTCTGCCGCAACGTGCTCATCTACTTCGACCAGCCGACCCGGCAGCGCCTCATCTCCGCCATCGAGGGCCTGCTCCGTCCGGGAGGCCTGCTCTGCATCGGCCACACCGAGACGCTCTCCGGGATCCGCAGCGGGCTCACCATGCAGCGCCCCTCCGTCTTCCGGCGCCACCAGGGGCAGGCGGCATGAGCACCCTCACGGTCGACATCTCGGATCTCAAGGTGAGCGCCGATCCGCAGGACCTCATCGTCACCTACGCTCTCGGGTCGTGCATCGCCGTGATGGTCCACGACCCGATCCGGTTGGCGGGCGGCATGATCCACTACATGCTGCCGCTCTCGGAGACCTCGCCCGAGAAGGCGCGGGAACGGCCGGCCATGTTCGCCGACACCGGCATCCCCCTGCTCTTCCAGACCATGTACAAGCTCGGCTGCCGCAAGCAGGACCTCGTGGTGAAGGTGGCCGGCGGGGGCGCGCTCTACGACGACAAGGGCCTGTTCAACATCGGCAAGCGCAACTACACCATCCTGCGCAAGATGTTCTGGAAGAGCGGCGTCATCATCCACGCCGAGGACGTGGGGGGCGCCAAGAGCCGCACCACCCGGCTCTTCGTGGGGAGCGGTCGTTGCACGGTGAGCTCGCAGGGCGAGGAGATCGAGCTGTGATCGCCCAGTCCGAAATCCTGCAGCGCATCCGGCAGCTGCCCACCCTCCCGGCCACCGTGGTGCGCCTGAGCGCCCTGTTGCGCGACGAGCGCTCGGAGGTGGCCGACTTCGAGGCGGTCATACGGCCCGACCCGGCCCTGAGCGCGAACCTCCTCAGGATCGTTAACTCGGCTTACTTCGGGCTGCGCTGCAAGGCGGAGTCGGTGCGCCAGGCGCTCGCGCTGCTCGGCCTGCGCCGGACCTGCGAGGTGGCGGCGGCGGCCGGATTCGCCCCCGTCCTCCCGGCCCGCCTGCCCGGCTACGAGGTGGAGGCCTACACCTTCTGGTTGCACTGCGTGGCGGTGGCGGTCCTCTCCGAGCGCCTCTCCGCCGAGGTGGGCCTGAAGAGACCCGAGCTCACCTTCACCGCCGGCCTGCTCCACGACGTGGGCAAGCTCGCCATCGGGGCGTTCGTCGCCAACTCGGCGGCCGAGATCCGGGACAGCATGCGCGGCCGCGGCCTCTCCTTCGTGGCCGCCGAGCGGGAGGCGCTCGGCGTCGACCACACCGGGGTCGGGGAGTCGGTGGCGCGCGCCTGGAGCCTGCCCGAGGTGGTGGCGGACGTGATCCGCTGGCACCACGCCCCTTCCGAGGCCTCGGCGGGCGCCGCCCGCGACCTCGTCGAGCTGGTCCACGTGGCCGACGCCCTGGCCCACGCCCTCGGCCTGGGGGCGGACGCCGGGGAGCTGGCGCGGCAGGTCGACCCGAGCGCCAAAGCCAAGCTGGGGATCGCCTCGCGCCGGCTGGAGAGCGTGGCCGGAGCGAGCCTTGAGGAGATCCGCGAGATGGCGCGGCTGTTCGCACCCCCGGTTGGAGTGAGCCCATGAGCTATACGGTCCTCGTCGCCGACGACTCGGCGATCGTCCGCTCGATGGTGAAGAAGGCCATCGGCATGGCTGGCCTCGAGATCGGCCAGCTCTACGAGGCCGCCAACGGCCAGGAGGCCCTGGAGGTCCTGCGGCGCGCCTGGGTGGACGTGGTCTTCGCCGACATCAACATGCCCGAGATGAGCGGCGCCGAGCTCGTCCGCCACATGCAGGCCGACCCTGCCCACGCCTCCACCCCGGTGGTGATCGTCTCCTCGGAGTCCAGCCAGGCCCGCATCGACGAGATGCGCCGCGCCGGCGCCCGCGCCTACGTGAAGAAGCCGTTCCGCCCGGAGCAGTTTCGCGAGGTGATCGAGGAGCTGCTCGGGAAGGAGGGAGGCCCCCATGCCGGCTGAGCTGACCCGCGAGCTCCTGGTCGAGTCCCTGAGCCGCACCCTGGAGGAGGCGGCCTTCGTCTTCGTGGAGGAGACCACCGCCGACCCGGAGGTCGAGGGCACGGTCATCGAGGCCCGCCTGACCTTCAGCGGACCCAAGGAGGGCGAGCTGGTGCTCGCCTGCCACGAGGACCTGGCCGCCACCCTGGCGGCCAACCTCCTCGGCGAGGACGAGGGCGGAGCGGCGGTGGTGGGTGACGACGAGGACGCGCTGGGCGAGATGCTCAACATGATCGCCGGCTCGCTGGTGGTGAGCCTGTTTGGCCACGAGACCAGCTGCCGGCTCGGCCTGCCCAGGGTGCGGAGCCTCTCGGCCGTCGAGCACGAGAAGAGCCTCGGCCAGGCCGACGCGGTGGCGAGGCTCCTCGAGGAGGAGGGCCGGCGCATCGACCTCGCCGCGCGGTTCGTCCGCGGAGGAGCGGCGTGAAGACCCGGGTCCTGGTGGTGGACGACTCGGCCGTCGTCCGCCAGATCTTCGCGCGCGAACTCGCGAGGGACCCGGAGCTGACGGTGGTCGGCACCGCCCCCGACCCCTACGTGGCGCGCGACCTCATCGTGCAGCTCAAGCCCGACGTGGTCACGCTCGACCTCGAGATGCCGCGCATGGACGGGATCACCTTCCTGCGCAAGCTCATGCACTACTACCCGCTCCCGGTGGTGGTGGTCTCCTCCCTCACCGCGGCCGGCGGGGAGCTGGCGCTGGCCGCGCTGGCCGCCGGCGCGGTCGACGTCCTGTGCAAGCCGGGGGCGGCCTTCACGGTCGGCGACATGACGCCCGAGCTCATCCACAAGGTGAAGACGGCCGCCCACGTGAACCTGAAGGCGCACCTCGGCCGCAAGGACGAGGCCGCCCTGCCCGCCGCCGCGGCCCCGGCGCTCACCAGGACCACCCACCAGATCCTGGCCATCGGCGCCTCCACCGGCGGCACGGTGGCGCTGGAGCGCATCCTGCGCGCCATGCCCCCCAACGCCCCCGGGACCATCATCACCCAGCACATGCCGGAGATGTTCACCCAGTACTTCGCCAGCCGCCTCGACCAGGTCACCCAGGTCGAGGTGCGCGAGGGAGCCGAGGGCGACTCGGTGGTCCCCGGCGTGGTGCTCATCGCCCCCGGCAACAAGCACATGCTCCTCAAGCGCTCGGGCGCCCGCTACTACGTGAGCGTGCGCGACGGCCCGCGCGTCAACCGGCACCGGCCCTCCGTCGACGTGATGTTCCGCTCGGTGGCCCAGAGCGCCGGCAAGAACGCGGTGGGCGTCATCCTGACCGGCATGGGCGGAGACGGAGCCCAGGGCCTCCTCGAGATGCGGCAGGCCGGCGCGCGCACCCTCGGCCAGGACGAGGCGAGCTGCGTGGTGTTCGGCATGCCCAAGGTGGCGATCGACCTCGGCGCCGTCGAGAAGGTGGTGGCGCTCGACGCCATGGCGAAGGAGATCCTGAGCGTCATCGACACCCCCGCCGCCTGAGACCCCGAAGCCCAAGGGCCTCGCCCTCGCGGGCGGCGCGGCGAAGAACGCTCCTCGGAAAGGGCCGCGCACCCGGGGGCCGGCACAGCCGTTCGCCGTCGCTAGGGCGGAATTGGGGGCGACCCGCGAGGTTCCGCCGCCGCGCTCGCCGGGCGGGGCAGGGTAGGGGGCGAGGCGCCATTCGCCGCCGACCGCTCACCCTTCGCGCCGGCCGCAGGGCCTCCCTCGGGCCCCGCGCCGATCGATGACCTCGCGGAGGCGCGGATGCGCGCGCAGGCGCACCCCGTCTCGCGCATCGTCGAACCGCCTCCCCGGAACTGGACGCCACCTCCTGACCGGCTGCCGGCCCCGCGCGGAACGGCGGCGAAGTCGGACCGGAATCGGGGGGAGCGCGGGCCCGGAAGGGTTCGCGGCGCGAACCCTTCCAGGCCGGCGTTCGTCGGGCGGCGCGTTCCGAGGAACCCACCCCGGCCCGGTCAGCTGGAGAACCGTTGCCTGCGCAAGAGGCCGTCGTCCGGCACCTCGTAGTAGTCGCCCTTGCTGCCCAAGTAGATGTGCGCCTTGGGTGTGAGTCCGGTCGGCGCATCGAGGGTACCCGCACAGATCGAGATCTTCGGCGCTCCATCCTCGCTCCAAAAGAGGCTCGATCCGCACTCACCGCAGAATCCCCGCCGTACCGCGGGCGAGGCCGTGTACCACCTGAGCCCGCGCGGCTCGGTGAGTCGGAACCCGGGTCGGTCGACGGCCGTGTAGGCCCCGACGTGGCCATGCCAGCGACGGCACTTCGAGCAGTGACAGAACGCGACCGGGCTCAGCTCAAGATGGACCTCGTACCGCACGGCCCCGCACGCACACCCGCCGGTGTTCATGCCTGCCGTATAGCACGCGCCTCGGCCGTAATCCCGACCGCGCGACCGTCGACAGAGCGACCGGGTCGAGTCGCTCCCGGCCAGGCGGTCCCGCTCGGGCGGCGTCGCGAGCGATGGTCGTGCGCCCGCGGGGACTCGTCAGCGCCGCGGCGGTCCACCGGCTCGTCGCGCTCGCCCTCGGGCTCAACGGGAGCCGGCGCGGGTCGGAGCGCGAGCGGGCGAGACGCGGGCGCCCCGGCGAGTCCCTCGTCCTCCCGCGGCGGGCGGGACCTTGGGCGCCCTAGTGGAAGGGGAGCTTCTTCGCGCCCGCTTTGGCCTTGGGCGCCTGGACCGCCAGCTCGACCACGATCTCGATGCGGCGGTTGAGCTCGCGCGCCTCGGGCGTGTCGCCCTCGGCCATGGGCCGGGTGGCGGCGAAGCCGGTAGCCGAGAGCAGGTTCGGGGGCGCGTGGTGGGCGCGCTCGAGGTAGCTCGCCACCGTGGCGGCGCGGGCGGCCGACAGCTCCCAGTTGTCGTGGTAGCGGCCCCCCTCCACCGGCGTGTCGTCGGTGTGCCCCTCGACGCGCAGCGGCCGCCCCAGGGGGACGATCTCCCCGGCGATGGCGTCGAGCACCGGCACGATCTGCGGCCGCAGCACGGCCTGGCCGGGGTCGAAGAAGTCGGCCGCCGCCAGCCGGACCACCACGTGCTCGTCCTCGATGGAGACCGTGACGGCGCCCTGGTTGCTCTGGTTGCGAACCACGAAGGCCTCGACCACCTCGGCGATCCGGCGCTTCAGGTTCTCGAGACCGGTGATGTCCTGGTTCGTCAGCGCCCCGCCCGGCATGCCCATGACGTTGCCGCCCTCGGAGAGCGGGCCCTCGAAGATGGGCATCTCGCCCACCCCGCCCTCGCCTCCGAAGTGCATGGCCCACTTGATCGACTCGGCCGCCTGCGACAGGCGCTTGTTGTCGACCTTGCTCACCGAGTACATGACCACGAAGAAGGCCATGAGCAGGGTCATGAAGTCGGCGTAGGAGACGAGCCAGCGCTCGTGGTTCTCGTGCTCCTCCTCGTGCTTCTTCTTGGCCATGGCCTGTCCACCTCGAGAACGGTGCGAAGCGGCCCCTAGGCCGCCTTCTTCTCCTGCTCCTTCGGCGGGGCCTCCTCGCCGGTGAGCGCCCGCAGCTTCTCCTCCAGGACGCGCGGGTTCAGGCCCTCCTGGATGGCCAGCACCCCCTCGGTGATGATGACCTTGCGCTCCATGGCGAGGGCCAGCTTGCGCTTCAGCTTGGTGGCCACCGGCAGGAAGACCAGGTTCGCCGAGCCGACCCCGTAGACGGTGGCCACGAAGGCGGTGGCGATGCCGCCGCCGAGCTTGGAGGGGTCGGACAGGTTCTCCATCACGTGGATGAGGCCGAGCACCGCGCCGAGGATGCCGATGGTGGGGGCGAACCCGCCGGCGGCCTCCCACACCTTGGCGCCCTGGGTGTGCTCCTGGTGCTCGGTCTCGATGGCGGCCTCGAGGGAGGAGCGGGTCACCGAGGCGTCCACACCGTCCACCACGTAGGTGAGGGCCTTCTTGAGGAACTTGTCCTCGATCTCGGGCAGCTTGCCCTCGAGCGCCAGCACCCCGTCGCGCCGGGCGACGCTCGCGAGCTCCACGATCTGCTTCGTCACCCCCGAGAGGTCCTGCTTCTTCTCCGTGAAGGCCTGCCCCATCATCTTGAGGCCGCGGGCGAAGTCCTTCTTGGGGAAGGCCACCATCACGGCCCCGAAGGTCCCGCCGAGGATGATGAGCGCGGCCGTGCCCTGGAGGATCGAGCCGACGTGGCCGCCTTCCAGCAACTGGCCGCCCAGGATGCCGGCGATGGCGAGGGCCAGACCGCCGATCGTGGTGAGGTCCATGGCTACTCCTGCGGAAGGCGGTGGGGGAAGCTGAGCACGTTGGAGTGCACGGGCGAGGGACCCTGGCGGACCCGGCGCTGCCAGGCCGCGGCGCGTTCCATCACCTCGTCGACCGACTCGGCCACCATGAACGTGTGGCCGGTGGTGAGGAGGAGGACGGTATCCGGTGTAGCCTCGACGGTGAGGATGTGGTCGGCGTTGACCACCAGCTCCTTCCCGTCGAGGCGCGTCAGCACGATCACCGGACAAACCCTCTCAGCCACCCATCGGCACGGCCCGCCCGCCCGATAACGCCTAGCGCTTCATCTGGATGAGCTCGGAGAGCAGGGTGTCGGCGGTGGTGATGGTCTTGGAGTTGGCCTCGTAGTTGCGCTGCGCCGTGATCATGTCGACGAACTGGGTGGCGATGTCGACGTTCGACTCCTCGAGGTTGCCGGAGGAGATGGTGCCGCGCCCGCCCTGGCCGGCGACGCCCATGTCGACGGCGCCCGAGGCGTTGGTGACCTGGTAGAGGTTGCCGCCCACCCGGGCCAGCTGGTCGGGAGCCGCGACCTCGGCCACCGCCACCTGCCCGAGGGCGCGCGTCTGCCCGTTCGTGAAGACCCCGTTCACGAGGCCGTTGGCCTCGACCTGGAGCGAGGTCATCTGACCGGCGGCGTAGCCGTCCTGGCTCACGGCGGTGGTCGCGCTGGCTGAGGAGAACTGGGTCAGCCCGGCCAGCCCCGTCCCGCCGGCGTCGGTGGGATCGCCGAAATTGAAGGTGAGCGGCTGGGGGTTGGTGGCCCCGAGCGGGTTGAAGTCGGAGGTCTGGGTCTCGTCGACGAGCTTGCCGGTGGCGTCGTAGGTCAGGGTGCCGGCGCCGATCTCGGTGGGCGTCCCCGCCGTGCCACCGGTGAGGTTCGCGCCGTCCGTCATGGCGTGGAACTCCCAGGTGCCGTTGCCGTCATTGCGAAAGTAGACGGTGGTCTGGTCGGCGTTGCCGAGCGAGTCGTAGACCGTGGCCGTGGTCGCGAAATTCGAGGTCCCGGTCGGGTTCGTCGGATCCCAGGCCGCCGGGGGGGTGGCGGCCGCGTCGAGGTTCCCCTGCAAGGTGACGGTGGCGGTCGCCTGCGGGGGCGCGTTGATGTTGCCGACCTGCAGGTCGCCGAGCGCGCTCGTAATGGTCCCGGTGGCGTTGGCGGTGTAGCCCTGGACCCGTAGCCCGTCCTCGTTCACCAGGTAGCCGTTCTGGTCAAGGGTGAACTCGCCGTCGCGGGTGAGGAACTCGCCCGCCAGGCCGCCGGTGGTGGTGCCCGCCACCTCGAAGAACCCGTTCCCCTGCAGGGCGAGGTCGGTCGGGTTGCCGGTGTTCTCGAGCGAGCCCTGCGTCATGAGCTTCTGCACGTCTTCCACGGTGGCGCCGAGGCCGACCTGGCCGCTGCCGGAGACCACGTTCTGGGCGAGGAGCTCCTCGAAGTCCGCCCGTGCCTGCTTGAAGCCGACGGTGTTGGCGTTGGCGAGGTTGTCGCTGATGACCGAGAGGTCGGTGCTGGCGGCGTCGAGACCGCTCGTGCCGGTGGAGAGGGAGGAGAGCAGCGTCATGGCTTTGATCCTTTGCGGTGGGGGCGCCCCGGGGCGCGTTACTGGTTGATCTGGATGACGTTGGAGAGCGGCACCAGCTGCGTGCCGATGACGACCTCGGGCGTGTTGTTGGAGGAGGTGACGCCCTGCACCGTCCCTTGCGCCTGCGCCTGCACGGTGACACTCGAGCCGTCCGAGGCAGTGGCCGAGAGGGCCAGGCCGTAGCTCCCGGAGGGCAGGGCCTTGCCGCTGCTGTCCGTCCCGTCCCAGCCCAGGCTGAAGGTGCCGGCGGCCTGGTAGCCGAGGTCGAGCGCGCGCACCACGGTGCCGCTCGCGTTCGTCACCACCGCGGTCACGGTGGCCGGGCTCGCCAGCTGGACCTGGACGCTCGGGGCAGTGCCCGAGACGAGGTCGACCCCGCTCGCGTCGTAGGACACCTGCTTGCCGATGAGCGCGGTGGCCGCCATCTCGCTCGAGGAGGAGCTGGCGGTGATGAGGGTGTTCATCTGGGTCGAGATGTTCTGCAGCTGCTCGAGGCTCGAGAACTGCGCCAGCTCGGCGACGAACTGGGTGTCGTCGACGGGCTGGGTCGGGTCCTGGTTCTGCAGCTCGGTGGTGAGAAGCTTCAGGAAGTCGTCCTTGCCGAGGCTGGTGGTCGAGCTCGTCGAGGAGGAGCCCGAGGTGCTCGATCCCAGCGCGGCGCCGAGGGAACTCGTGGTGACGGGGGTGACGGACATGGCGATCTCCTCAGGCCTTCACGTGGATGCCGGGGCCGGTCGCGCCGGCGGATCCCGAGCGGGCGGTCGCAGGCGGGGCGGCCTGCTCGCGCGCCTCGGCCGCCTCCTGCCAGGCCTCGCGCCGCTCCTCCCCCTGGCGCCCGCCGTCGCTGCTGGTGTGGAGCCCCTGCTCGCTCGGGGGGCTGGTCTCGATGGGGGCGAGCTTCAGGCCCTGCCCGGCGAGGGAGCGCGACAGCTCGCCGGCCTGCGCCTCGACGAGGTGGGCCGAGTCGCCGTCGACGCGCAGGTGGAGCGAGCCGTCCCGGACCCGCAGGTGGAGCTCGAGGGCACCCTGGCTGCCCGTGTCGATCCGCAGGTGGGCGGCGTTCGTGAGGACCGCACCCTGCACGTCCTGGCCCGCCGACGGGGCCGGCAGGGCCTGGCTGGGTGCGGCCGGGCTCGAGGTCGAGGGGAGACGGGCCGCGGCCGGCGCCGCGGCCGGGACGGCGGACGCCCCGGCCTGCCAGAGGTCGGGGCGGACCGCGCTCGGGGCGGGCGCGGTCACCTTGGCCTCCTCGGCGGAGGTGGCCTTCTCGGACGCGGACGCCGCCGCGCCGGCCGGTCGGGCGCCGTGCGCCGGGGCCGCGGTCGGGTCGGCCTCGGGCTCCTTGCGGGCGACCGGCGAGGAGAGCCTGGCCTCGGCGGCGCCGACGAGGTGCACCTCGCCGCTCACCCTCGTGGAGGCGGCGGTCGGCGAGGCCTGGGCCTGGGCGGCCTGGGCCTGGGCGCCCGCTTCCGGGGCGGCGTCCTCGGCCGAGGCCTTCCCCCGCCGGCGCGGCGCGAGGGCGCCCTGCCCGGCGAGGCCCGCCGCCGGGCCCACCTGCCGGGCGAGCGCGAGCTCGGTCCCGCTCGCCGCCGCGGCGCCGAGCGCGAGAGCCTTGGAGGTCGCCGGGGCAGCCCCGAGCGCCTCCTGGGCGCTGGCGGCGGCCGGGCCGGCTGGGCTCGCCGCCCCCTTCTCCACCCCGGCGACGAGGCCGGTGAGCGCCCGGGCGGCCGAGGTCCCGGCGCCCGAGAGCGCCGCCTCGCCCTCCGAGAGCGCGTGGCCGAGGAGCGTCCGGAAGCTCGTGCCGGCGTGGGCGAGGCTTCGGCCCGGCCCGGAGAGGCTGGCCTTGCCGGTGAGGCGCTCTGGGCAGGGTGCGATCGCCGTCATGGCTTGTCTCCGGGGGCCTCCCGCGAGGCCATGAGGGTGAAGAGCACGGCGGCGGCCTCGGGCTTCATCTGCGACAGGACGGCCCCGGCGTCGGCCGGGCGCATGCGGCGGAGCAGCTCGACTGCCAGGGGCCGCTCGAGCCGCGCGACGAGGGTGGCCGCCTGCTCGGGCTTCATGCTCTTCAGGGTCTTGGCGAGGAGCTCGCCGGAGGGTTTCTCCTCGGGAGCGCCGGCCAGCGCGCGCGCCGGGGGAGGGGGGGCGGCCTTGGCGGCCTGGGCCTTCTTCGAGGCCTCCTCCAGCTTGGCCGTCTCCTCGGCCAGCGCCGCCCGGGCGTTGGCGATGTCGGCGGCCAGCTTCTCGAGGCCGGCCCGTTGGCGGGCCATCGACGCGAGCTCCTCCTGCCGCTGCTTCTGGGCCCCGCGCAGCTCGTCGCGCAGGGCGTTGGCGGTGAGGGCCGGTGGCAGGGCGCAGCCCTCGGGCGACGGCGGACGGGGCGCGCTCTTCACCGGGGCCTCCTCGGCGGGCGAAAGGCGCGGGGCGAGCCAGGCCGGAGGGCCCGCCGCCGGGTCCCTCTGCGAGGGCGCCCGGGGGGCCGCCGCCGGGTGCGGCGGGGCGAGCGGGCTCTCCGGCGCCTCGATGCGCGGCGGGAGCGGGGGGGTCGGCGCCTCCGGGCCGGCGAGGAGGGCGAGGGCGATGAGATGGCTAAGCACGGGGACCCTCCGGCCCGAGGAGCGCTCGCCGTAGTCCCTGGAGGACCTCCGGCATCTTGGTGCGCTCGGCCGGGTCCTGCCGCAGGAAGGCCTGCAGGGCCTGGATGCAGCGCAGGGCGCGGTCGACGCGCGGGTTGGAGCCGGCCGCGTAGGCCCCGACCTCGATGAGGTC
>DATJVF010000093.1:0-4761 GCA_035501995.1 Anaeromyxobacteraceae bacterium | reverse complement strand
CTGCCACTTCACCTTGCCCGCCTCCATGGGGCCGCCCGAGACGAACACCGCCGGGATGTTGAGGCGGAGCGCGGCCATGAGCATGCCGGGGGTGATCTTGTCGCAGTTCGAGATGCAGACCATGGCGTCGGCGCAGTGCGCGTTCACCATGTACTCGACCGAGTCGGCGATGAGCTCCCGCGAGGGCAGGGAGTACAGCATGCCCCCGTGACCCATGGCGATGCCGTCGTCGATGGCGATGGTGTTGAACTCCTTGGCGATCCCGCCGGCGGCCTCGATCGCGCGGGCCGTGAGCTGCCCGAGGTCCTTGAGGTGCACGTGCCCGGGCACGAACTGGGTGAAGGAGTTGACGACGGCGATGATGGGCTTGCCGAAGTCGCCGTCCTTCATGCCCGTGGCGCGCCACAGGGCGCGCGCTCCGGCCATGTTGCGACCGTGGGTCGAGGTGCGGGAACGGTATGGCGGCATGGACAGGTCTCCATCCGGGTCAGGCAGCCCGGCGATGGTCGAAGCCAGGCTGAGGATTCTAGCCGAAAGACCGGCCCGCGCCCGTCCTCCCCACCGCCCTCGTCCCCATCGGGCTCGCGCCATGACCGACGACGCCCCTTCATCCTCGCCGGAAGGGCGCTCGCCCATCGGATCCTGGTCGCGCCCCGGGTCCTCGCACGCGGGTTCTCGACGCATGAAGACGTCCGCCTGCTCGCCTGCCTGCGATCGCGAAGTGCCGCGCGCTCGGCCGGTGCGCCGACCCCCAGCCCGCGCAGCTCTTGGGAGCCCTCCGCGAGCTACGGGCTCGGCCCCAGGTGAACGATGGCGCTCCCGACGAGGATGACCGCGAGCCCGATCCAGGTGCTGGCCGGGATGCGGTCGCCGAACGCCATCCGGCCGGCGAGGACGCTCACGAGGGCGAAGAGCCCGACGTAGGCGCCGAGGACCTTCGAGAACTCGATGTCGAGGAGGTTCACCAGGATCCCGTAGGCGCCGAGGACCGCGCAGCCGAGCGCCGCGAGCGCGATCCCGCCCCCGCGCACCCCGCGGCGGACCACGGCGTCGCCGGCCACCTCCAAGATCGCGCACCCGAGGAGCACGGCGGCCGCGGAGAGCTTCGTCGCTGCTAGAGGCCCGACGCCCATGTGAGATCCTCTCGGTCCGACCGCGGCTGAGGGAGGCCGGGCCTCCCTGTGCGTGGTCCATCGCCCGGGTGGCCGTGGCTGGCTCGCGCCAGCCGGGAGGGCACCCCAAAGGGGCCTCGAACGGGGTCCGGCTCGTCCTGTCGCCGTGGACAGGGGGCCCACCGATCTCACGGTTTAGCGCACCCTGAGTATGAGCCGGCGCCTCGTCCGTGGCCGGCCGGGCGGGGCCCGGCGCCTCCTCGTGACCCACCTGTTCCTGGGACAGGGAGCGCCCGGCGTCTCGGGCCTTCCGCCCACTCGGTTGACGAGGATCATCCCCCCGCGGGTGTCCCGGTGGACCCGGGTAGGTTCAACTCTCAGCCCGGGTGTCCGTCGGACCAGTAACCCACCGTGGTGGAAGGGGAAATGCCCCCCAGACTCCGGGGGGGCCTGGCGAGTGCCTTGCAGAGAGGCCTGGCCGGTGCGGCGCGCCCTCGCCAACGTGTCGCTTCGCAACAAGCTCGTGGCCCTGTGCTGCAGCCTGGTGGTCGGCGTGTCGGCCATCCTGCTCTTCGAGCTGCCGCGGGCGATGGACGTGGAGTCCCGCGGATGGATCGTGAGCCGCTCTCTCGCGCTCGGTCGGCTGATGGCGAGCGCGGTCGAGGCGGCGGTCGACTTCGAGGACACCGGATCGGCGCAGAACTCCCTCGACGGCCTGGAGAGGAGCCGGGGGGCCATCTACGCGCTCCTCGTCCGGGCCGACGGCTCGACCTTCGCGCGCTGGGGCGCGCCCGGCCCCCGCCTCCCCACCTTCGAGGGCGACGGCGAGGCCTCCTCGATGGCCGAAGGGATCCTGCACGTGCGGGTGCCGGTGGCCACCCGTTCCGGCCGCGGGGCCCTCCTGTTCCTCGGGTTCAAGCTCGACGAGCTCGAGGAGCGGCGCGCCGAGGCGCGCGCCTCGGTGCTGCGGGCCACCGGGTTCGCCCTGGTGGCCGGCCTCCTCTTCGCCCTCCTCATCGGCAGCCTCCTCAGCCGTCCGCTGCTCCGCATGACCGAGGCGGCCAAGGGCGTCGCGGCCGGGGACGAGGCCGCCGCCCGCCACCTCCCGCTCGACCGGCACGACGAGATCGGCGCCCTGGCCCAGGCCTTCGCCCGCATGCTCGAGCGCCTCTACGAGCAGCGCGGGCAGATCCGCGCCATCAACGCCGACCTGGCCCTGCGGGTCCAGGAGCGCACCGCGGAGCTGGCCCGCACCAACGAGGCCCTCTCCGAGCTCGCCCGCACCCAGGAGCAGCTCGTCCTCGCCGACCGCCGCGTCAGCGTCGGGCGGCTGGCGGCCGGGGTGGCGCACGAGGTCAACAACCCCCTCACCTTCCTCCGCGGCAACCTGGACTTCGTCGCCCACGAGATGCCGCAGGTGCAGGCTGCCGCCGCCAAAGGAGACCAGAAGGAGGTCGCGCTCATGCTGGCCGAGATGGCCGGCGCGGTCGGCGACGCTCGGCAGGGCGCCCTGCGCGTCACCCACATCGTGCGGGGGCTCAAGACCTTCGCGCGGGACGACGACGACCGCCGCGAGGTGCTCTCGCTCGAGTCCCCCATGGAAGCGGCCATCGAGATGGCCTTCCACGAGATCAAGCACCGCGCCCAGCTCGTGCGCAGCTTCGGGCCCGCGCCGCGGGTGTGCGGCAACGAGGTGCGCCTCTCGCAGGTCTTCCTGAACCTGCTGCTCAACGCCGCCCAGGCCATCCCGGAGGGCGCCGCCAAGCAGCACCAGATCCGCTGCCTCATCGGCACCGACGGATCGGGACGGGCGGTGGCCTCGGTCGAGGACACCGGCTGCGGCATGTCCCCCGAGCTCCAGGCCCGCATCTTCGACCCCTTCTTCACCACCAAGCCGGTCGGGGTCGGCAGCGGCCTCGGCCTCTCCATCTCGCGCAACATCGTCGAGCAGCTCGGAGGGACCATCACCGTCGAGAGCGCGCCCGACCTGGGCACCACCTTCAAGGTGACCCTGCCGCCGGCCTCGCCCGAGGCCTTGGCGGCGCCGCAGGCCGTGCGGCCCGCCGAGAGCGCGCCGGCGGTGGAAGTGTCCTTGCGCGGGCTGCGCATCCTGGTGGTGGACGACGAGCCGCTCGTGGGCGCCACCGTCGAGCGCGCGCTCTCCGAGGGCGAGGTGACCTCCGTCCAGAGCGCGGCCGAGGCCCTGGAGCGCATCGGGCGCGGCGAGTCCTACGACCGGATCCTGTGCGACGTCATGATGCCGGAGATGAGCGGGCCCGAGCTCTACCTCGCGCTCGGCCGCCTCGCCCCCGACCTGCAGCGGCGGGTGGTCTTCATGACCGGAGGAGCCTTCACCGAGGGCGCGCAGGCCTTCGTGAACTCCTGGCGCGGGCCGCTCATCCACAAGCCCTTCGAAAGTGCCGTCCTGAGGAGATTCATCTATGAGGCTCTCACCTGACTTGAGGCGGTGGGCCCTTCCCTGGCTCGCGCTCGCACTCGGCCTCGCCCCGCCCGGCCCGCCGGCGCGGGCGGCCGACGACCGGGTCGACATCTCCTCCATCGACATCCAGTCGCTGCTCGACCTCCGGGTCCAGGCGGCGACGCGCCACCTCGAGCGCGCCTCGGAGGCCCCGGCCACCGTGTTCGTGGTCACCGCCGACGACATCCGCCGGCAGGGCTTTCGCACCCTGGCCGAGGTGCTGAGCTCGGTCCCCGGGCTCTTCACCTACCCCGGCAACTTCGAGCAGGTCGGGGTGCGCGGGATGGGCATCATCGGGGACTTCACCACCCGACTCTTGCTCCTCATCGACGGCCACCCCATCTCCAACTCGGTGGGCACCGACGTCAGCCGCGGCCTTCCGCTGCCGTTCTCCGCCGTGCAGCGGGTGGAGGTGATCAAGGGCCCGGTGGGAAGCGTCTACGGCCCGACCGCTTTCTTCGGGGTGGTGAACCTCGTCACCACCGGTGGCGCCCCCGGGGTCGAGGCCCTGGCCGGCGGCGAGGCCGCACAGGACGAGGTCCGGGCCGGCGAGGCGAGCCTCGCCTGGTTCGGACGGCGGGGGCAGGCGGAGGGCACCGCCGCCGCCGACCTCTACTCGAGCCGCGGCTTCGACTACACCTACCCCGAGGCGGCCGGCCAGCCGGGCGCGCCGCCGGGCGGCCTCGTCCGCCACCTGGACTTCGGCGACGCCGAGAGCGGCTACCTGCGGGGGAGCTGGCGCGGGTTCGGCGGGAGCGCCGCCTGCGGTCACTCCTACGCCGGCCTGAACGGCATGCTCAGCCCCGACCACCGCTCGGTCTACGAGAGCATGACCTGCTTCGCCGAGGCCAGCTGGCAGGGCCAGGTCGACGAGACGCTCACCCTCACCACCCGGCTCGCCTTCGACGACTTCGAGGGCCGAGCGGGCCGAGCCCTGCCCGACCCCCCGCTGGCGTCGGCCTCTTCGAGGACAAGGGCTACGACCGCTGGGGCACCGTCGAGGAGCGCGCCGACTATCGACCGGTCTCCTTCCTGCGCCTCGACCTCGGCGCCACGCTCAAGGAGCACGGCGTCGAGCACGAGTCCGGCTCGAGCGCCATCCCCACCCTGGCGGCCCGGGTGACGAGGACCTTCAGCGAGCTCAACAGCTGGACCTCCGCCGAGCTCGAG
>DATJVF010000092.1:0-7644 GCA_035501995.1 Anaeromyxobacteraceae bacterium | reverse complement strand
GCTCGCTCGCCGGTCAGCCGGAAGTTGATGTAGTCCTTCGGCATGAGCACCGTGCGCGTCCGACGGTAGACCGCCTCCTCGTGGGCCTTGAACCACTGCAGCTTGAAGGCCGGCCAGGGCGCGGCCGGGGGGTTGCCGGTGAGGGGCAGGTACTCGTTCGGCGGGTGGCCCGCACGGAAGGCGTCCACGAAACCCTGGGCGCGCTTGTCGTTCCACAGCGGCGCCGTCTCGCGCGTGAGCCGGCCGTCGTCGTCGACGAGCACCGTACCGTGCATCTGCCCGCACACCGCGACGGCCTCGATCCGCGCGGCGGCCGAGCTCACCTTTTCGAGAACCTGGCGGACGCTCGCCACCACCCCCTGCCACCATTCCTCGGGTTTCTGCTCCGACCAACCGTAACGCAGCACGATCTGCTCGTGGGCGCGGCTGGCGAAGGCCTCGATCCGGCCCCGGCGGTGCACGAGGGCGGCCCGGACGCTGCCGGTGCCGACGTCGATGGCGAGGGTGAGATCCTTCGGCATGGCGGGCCTCCTCAAGAGGGAAAGGGCCTGCGCGGGCGCTCCGGCTCCCGGGGGGCTCCTAGGAGCACCGGGCCCGCCCCCGCCTCGCCCCCGGGGCCGCCCTCACTCGGCCGAGAACCGGTAGAGGGTGGTCGTCCGGTAGGACGCGCCCGGCCGAAGGACGGTGGAGGGAAAGAGGGGCTGGTTGGGAGAATCGGGAAAGTGCTGGGTCTCGAGACACAAGCCGTATCGCCGCGCATAGACGCGTCCGCCCTTGCCGGTGATGGTGCCGTCGAGAAAGTTGCCGGAGTAGAACTGCACGCCGGGCTCGGTGGTGTGGACCTCCATCACCCGTCCGGATCGGGCGCCCTTCACCCGGGCGGCGAGTCGGGGCTCCGCCCCGCCGGCGGGCCGGAGCACGAAGTTGTGGTCGTAGCCGCCGGCGAGCTTGAGCTGCTCGTCCTGCGCGTCGATGAACTCGCCAACGCGCCGGGGCTCCGTGAAGTCGAAGGGCGTTCCCTTCACCGGGCGCAGCTCCCCGGTCGGGATGAGGCCCCCGTCCACCGGGGTGAATCGATCGGCGTCGATGAAGAGGGTGTGATCGAGGACGTCGCTCCGACCCGCGCCGTCGAGGTTGAAGTAGCTGTGGTGGGTGAGGTTGCAGAGGGTCGGTCGGTCGGTCGTCGCCCGGTAGTCGATCCTGAGCGCGTTCTCGTCGGTGAGGGCATAGGTCACCTCGACCGCCAGTCGGCCGGGGTAACCTTGATCGCCGTCGGCGCTCTCGTAGCGGAGCTCGAGGGCCGCGCGCTCGAAGGACGGCCTCGCCGTCCAGACGGCGCGGTCGAACCCGCTCGTCCCGCCGTGGAGGTGGTTCTCCCCGTTGTTGCAGGCGAGCGCGTAGGCCTTCCCGTCGAGGACGAAGCGGCCGTGGCGGATCCGGTTGCCGTAGCGCCCCACCAGCGCCCCGAAGTAGGGACGGTTGTCCGCGAGGTAGCCGTCGAGCGTCGGGTAGCCGAGGACCACGTCCTCGAGCGCGCCCGTGCGGTCCGGCATCCGCAGCGCGACCACGATGCCGCCGTAGTTCGTGATCTCGGCCACGGCGCCCGGCCGGTTGATCAAAGTGAACAGCGAGATCTCGCGGCCGTCGGGCGCCCGGCCGAAGGGCCTGCTCTCGACGTGCGGTGGATGGTGAGCGGACGTAGTGCCTCCCGGGTGGGTTCCACGCTCCGGTTGCGATGTTACCAAAAACCGGCCCGTCCTTTGGCGGTCGCGAGCGCCAGAGCCTGGCCCGCGGCGAGGCGGTCCGGCGCCCTCCGCCGGCGGGCCCGGGGGCCCGCCCGGCGACGGAGGCGCGGTCACCCCTTTAGGAGCGGAGGACCGCCGTCAGGGCGTCCGCCACGTGATCGATGTTGCGCGGGCTGAGCGCCGCCACGCAGATGCGGCCGCTCGAGACCGCGTAGATGCCGAACTCGCTCTTCAGGCGCTCGACCTGCGCCGCGCTGAGCCCGGTGTAGGAGAAAAGGCCGCGCTGCTTCACGATGAAGGAGAAGTCCTGCGCCACCCCGCGCGCCCGCAGCCGCTCGAGGAGACCCTCGCGCATGGCGCGGACGCGGTCGCGCATCCCAGCGAGCTCGCTCTCCCACTGCCGGCGCAGCTCCGGCGAGGAGAGGACCGCCGACACCACGGCCGCGCCGTGCGTGGGCGGGTTGGAGTAGTTGGTCCGCACGAGCCGCTTCACCTGGGAGAGGACCCGGGCGGCCTCGTCCTTGCTCGCGGCTACGATGGAGAGCGCGCCAACCCGCTCCCCGTAGAGCGACAGCGACTTGGAGAACGAGCTCGAGACGAGGAACGGGCGCCCGGCCTCGGCGAACAGCCGGACCGAGAGCGCGTCGGCCTCGAGCCCGTCGGCGAACCCCTGGTAGGCGATGTCCACGAAGGGCACGAGCTCGCGCTCGCTGCACGCGGCCACCACCTCCCGCCACTGGGAGGCGTTGAGGTCGGCCCCGGTGGGATTGTGGCAGCAGCCGTGGAGGAGCACCACCTCGCCGGGCGACAGGGAGAGGAGCGCGGCCTTCATGGCGGCGAACTGCACGCCGCGGCTCTGGGCCTCGTAGTACGGATAGGTCTTCACCGGTAGGAAGGCGGACTCGAAGATCCCGCGGTGGTTCTCCCAGGAGGGGTCGCTCAGGTGAACGCTCGAGCCCGGGTGCAGCCGCTTCAGGAGGTCGGCGCCGACCTTGAGGGCCCCGGTGCCTCCGAGCGTCTGGACGGTGACGGCCCGGCCCTCCCCGGTCACCGCCGCTCCCGCCCCGAAGAGCAGGTCCTGCACCGCCCTGTCGTAGGTGGCAAGACCGTCGATGGGGAGGTAGCTCCGCGCCGGCGCCGAATCGACGCGCGCCTTCTCGGCTGCCTTGACCGACGCGAGCAGCGGCACCTTGCCGTCCTCGCCGCAGTACACCCCCACGCCTAGGTTGACCTTCTGGGGGCGCGGATCGGCGTTGAACGCCTCGGTGAGCCCGAGGATGGGGTCGCGCGGAGCCATCTCCACGCGCTCGAAGATCGATGACGTCATCGCTGCTCCAGGTCGAGACCGCGCTCTGTGCGGTCGTGCGGGTTCGCTCTTGTCGCTACGAGGCCAAGGAGGGGCAGCCTCCTTCCCTCGGCGGGAGTGTGCTCGGGCTGGGCCTCCTCGCGCGTTCGGCAAAGCATACTGCACGACCGGGGGGCCACAAGGCCGATGAGGACGGCCGGCCAACCCGGGCCCAAGCGGCCGAGCGCGAGGGCCTCCCGTAAAACCCGAAAAGGGGGGTAGCGACCGGACCGCCCAGGGAGGGCCAGGGCGGCCCGGGTCGCGCGGCGTTTCCGCCCCCCACGACTCTGCTTTCGGCCCGCCGCGAGCCGGGGAACGCCCGCGGCGAGCTCGAGCGAGAGCCCTGGCCTCCCCCCTCGGCCGTAACCCGTCTCCCCTTCGCGAGCGAGTGGAAGGGAGGGATGCCGTGGTCCTTCATGCGGAGCGCTCCTTCGGCTACCGTGCGAAGGGTGGCGAGGCCGCGCCCGGAGACCCTCCTCTACGCGCTGGCGCTCGCCGCCGGGGTGGCGCCGCTCTGGGTGGGCCGGCACCTGCCGATGGTGGACCTGCCGCAGCACCTCCACCTCGTCGCGGTGCTGAGGCATCTCGACGACCCCGGAACTCTCTACCCGGCCTTCTTCGTCAGGAACACCTCCTTCACGCCCTACCTCGGCTACTACGAGGCCGTCCGGCTGCTCGCCGCGCTCTTCCCGCTCGAGGCCGCCGACAGGCTCTTCCTCAGCGCCTACGTGGTGGCGGTCCCCCTCTCGGGCGCCTTCCTGCTGTGGAGCCTGAAGCGGCCGGCCTGGCCGTCCTTGCTCGCGCTCCCCTTCGCCTACGGCGACAGCTTCGCCTGGGGCTTCGTGAACGCCTGCGCCGCGTGGCCTCTCGCGCTCTTCGGTGCGGGCGCGTGCCTGCGCGCCCTCGCCGAGCCCTCGGCCCGTCGCTGGCCGGTGATGCTCGGGGCCTGCCTGGTCGCGGCGCTCCTGTTCCACGTCGCCGGCTTCGCCTTCCTCCTCCTCGCGGTGCCGCTCCTCGTGGTCCTCGACCCGGCCCGCGGGCGAAAGTCGGCGGAGGTGAGTGCCCGCGTCCTCGGAGGCCGCCGCGGGGTCCTATGGGCCCTCGTCCCGGGCACCCTGGTCTTCCTGGGATGGGGCCTCACGCGGCTCGCCGCCCCGTCCGAGATCGTTCCCGGAGCGCCCTGGAGAGCCTGGGGACCGCTCCTCTCCGCCCGGAACCTGGTCTTCAAGGGCTTCGCGCAGAACGCGGCCGAGCTCCCGAGCGTGCTCGCCAACGTGCTGCGCGACGGGTCCGACCGCTGGCCGGCCTGCGCGGCGGCGGCCGTGGCGCTCGCGGCCCTGGCGGCGAGCGCCCTCGACCGATCCCGTCAAGGCGAGCGGGACGAGAGGGGAGCCTCCGCCCCGCTCGCCCTCGCTGTGCTCGCGCTCCTCTGCTTCTTCGCGCTGCCCTTCGACGTGCGCGGCCAGGTCTACTACCTCAACACCCGCTTCGCCCAGCCCGCGGCCATCCTCCTCGCCTGCAGCGTACCGACGGTCGCGGGGAGGCAGGAGCACGCCTTCCTCGGGGCCGGGGTGGCGGTGGCGCTCGTCCTCGGGGCGGTGATGGGACGGGGCTTCGCGGCCTACGACCTCGAGGCGGGGGCGCTCGACGCGCTCGTCCCCGCCACCCTGCCGCGGCCTCGCGTGATGGGCCTCGTCTTTGACCCCTCGGCGCGCAGCGTGACCCACCCGGTCTTCTTGCACGCGGCGGCGGAGCTGGCGCGGGCGCGGGGCGGGATCTGCAACTTCAGCTTCGCCTCGACCCCGCAGGCGCCCGTCCACTACCGGGTGAGCCCGCCTCCCACCTTCCCCTCGGAATGGCGCCCGGGCGAGTTTCGCTACGAGGTCGAAGGCCGGTACTACGACCACTTCCTCCTGCGCGGCCGGGATCCGCACAGCGTCTTCGGGGCTCGGCTCGGGACCGAGCTCGAGATCGTGGGCCACGAGGGCGCCTTCTGGCTGGTGCGGCGCCGCTGACCGGGGCTCAGGGCCTCGCCTCGCTCGGTGGCGGTTCCTCGGGCGGGCGGACGAGCTCGGGGTGGAACTCCTGGCGGTAGCGCTCGGCGATCTCGCTGCGGAAGGTGGCCTCCAGGCTGGGGCGGTGGCAGAGGACGCTGCCGGTGCGCCCGGTTTGCAGGTAGCGGCCGGCCAGGCACCCCCCCAGACATATGGGGACGAACGGGCAATCCTCGCCGCACTCCTTCCAGGGCCGCGCCGCCACGAGCGGGTCGGGCCGGTGCTCGTCGTCGCGCACGCTGCCGATGGCGAGCTCGGAACGGCCGGCGATCATGCCGCACTTGTAGACGAGCCCGGCCGGATCGATGGCGTAGCTGTTCTTCCAGTGGAGCTCGCAGGGGCTGACCGCGTCGACGCCGGTGAGCAGCTTCTTCGTGAGGCCTCGCCGGTAGGCGAGCTGGGTGAGCTCGGTGGGGCGCGCGCTCTCCTGGCCGCAGTGCTCGCCGCAGCCGAAGGCGAGCCCCATGACCGGCTGGAAGAAGAGCCGGTCGATCCGGCCGCCCAGCCCGGCCGCCTCGAGCCGGTCGAGCAGGCGACGGCAGGAGGCCTCCATGCCCGGGCGGACGTTCCCGCCGAGCTGGAGGCTCACCTCGGGGCACTCGCGCGCCACCGCCGAGAGGGCCTGGAAGACCTCTTCGAAGCTGCCCCGGCCGTTGCGGTAGATGCGGACCGCGTCGTGGGTCTCGGCATCGCCGTCGAGGGTCAGCTTCACCGAACCCCGTCCGAGCGCGGCGAGCTCGCGCACGAAGGCGGGCTCGAGGCCGATCCCGTTGGTGGTGATGTGCCAGGTGAACTCGATGCCGCGCGGGGCGACCTGCGCGGCGAGGGCCCGCGCCGTGCGCAGGAGGAAGTCCTTGCGCAGGAGCGGTTCGCCCCCGATGTAGTGGACGAAGAGGCGGTGCGCTCCGCTCGCGAGCAGGCGGCGCAGGATCCAGGCCAGCGCGGCCGACTCGGTCTCATGGGACATCTTTCCCTGGGCCGGGTGCTCGGCCTGGTAGCAGTAGCTACAGGCGAGGTTGCAGGCGAGAGTGGGCATGAGCGCAACGGCGAACTCGCCCGGGGCGCCCTCGGCGCTCCGGGCCCGCGAGGCCTCGAAGCGCTGGTCGTCGTTGGCCCGGTCCGCCACCAGGAAGCCGAGCTCGGTGAGGGTGGCGGCCGCCTCGGTCTCGGCCCCCTCGGCCGGGGCTCGGTGGCGCCACTCTTGGATGGAGTCGAGGGTCTTCTGGTCCACGCCGAGGTAGCGATCGCCGATGACGTCGTAGAGCACGTGCTCGCCGGGCACGGCGTCGCGGATGAGGAAGACGTAGCGGGAGAGGAGCACCTTGAAATCCCCCGGGGTGGGGTGGGACCCCCCTACTCATACAAAAAGTGCAAGCGGCGAGTCAAACCCGCCGGTCCGGGGGCCCTCCACCCCGGGCAGGCGCCGGAGGGCCTGGCGCGGTAGCATGCCGGGCGGTGCGCCTCCGCCTGGCCCTCGCCGCCGCCCTGCCGGCCCTCCTGTCGCTCGCGGCCATGGCCCTGCTCGGCGACCGGCTCGCCCGCCGCGCCCTCGAGGAGGAGCTCGGGGCGCGGCTCGTCGCGGTGGCGCAGGCGGCGGTGGCGGGGCTCGACGCCGAACGGGTGAGCGCCCTCGGCCCGGGGGACGAGGACACGCGGACCTACGGCCACGTGCGCGCACGGCTGGCGGCGCTCGGCCGGGCCACCTCGACCCGGCTCACCGTGGTCGGCCCGGACCTGACGGCTCTCGCGGACTCGGAAGGGCTCCGGCGTATCGGCGAACCCTTGCCAGCGCTGGAGCGAGACCGCTTCGAGCTCGGGCAGGTGCTGGGCGGCCGGGCGGTGGCGAGTGAGGTCCTGTTCCGCGGGTCGGACGGGGAGCTCTACAAGACCGGCTACGCGCCGCTCGCCGACGGCGCGGGCCGGGTGCGGGCCCTGGTGGCGGCCGACGGCACCGCGCCCTCCTTCGCCACCCTGCGCCGGTTCCGAAGCCTGCTCCTGGCGCTCTCGGTGGCCGGGGCGGTGCTCGGTGCGGCCGCCTCGGTTGCCGCGGCCCTGGCCCTCACGCGCCCGATGCGCACCCTCGCTGCGGCCGCCCGGCGCATCGGCCAGGGCGACCTCGAGACCGCGCTCGTGCCCGCCCGTCGGGCGCCGGGCGAGATCGAGGCCCTGCGGCGCACCCTGGAGGAGATGCGGCAGGCGCTCCGCTCGCGCGACCGCGAGCGCGAGGCGATGCTGGCCGGCATCGCCCACGAGGTGCGCAACCCTCTCGGGGCCATGGAGCTGTTCGCCGCGGCGTTGGCCGCGGACCTCGAGGGCCGGCCGGAGGCGGCGCACCTCTCGCGCATCCGCTCCGAGCTCGCGAGCCTGGAGCGGCTCGTGGCCGATTTCCTGGACTACGCGAGGCCCAGGGCGCTCGCGCTCGAGGAGCTCGACCTGGCGCCGTTCGCGGGTGAGGTGGGCGAGCTCGCCCTGCCGCTCGCCCAGAGCCGCGGCGTCGAGC
>DATJVF010000091.1:0-3558 GCA_035501995.1 Anaeromyxobacteraceae bacterium | reverse complement strand
GGCGGCGGGCGGGACGCTCTTCCTCGACGAGGTGGGGGAGCTCGGGCCCGCCCTGCAGACCAAGCTCCTCAGCGCCCTCGAGACCACCAGCTTTCGCCGGGTCGGGGGCACTCACGACCTCGCCACCGACGTCCGCGTCATCGCCGCCACCAACCGCCACCTCGAGGCGGACGTGGCCGCCGGGCGCTTCCGGCTCGACCTCTTCCACCGACTGGACGTCTTCCACCTCACCCTCCCTCCACTCCGCGAACGCCGGGAGGACATCCGGTACCTGGCGCACTGGCTGCTCGGCCGCATCGCGCAGCGGCTGGGACGCCACGCCCCCCGGCTGTCGCCCGAGGCCGAGCGGGTGGTGGTGGCCTACGACTTCCCGGGCAACGTCCGAGAGCTGAGGAACGTGCTCGAGCGCGCGCTCATCCTGGAGAGCGGGCCGGAGATCACACCCGCCTCGCTCGCGCTGGGGCGGAGCGCACGGCCCCCGAGCGCCGGGGCCGAGCCCTTCTTCCAGGCCCCGCTGGGCGAGGACGGCCGACCGCCGACCCTGGCCGAGTTGGAGAGGGACTACGTGGTGCGGCTCCTCGCCCACACCCGCGGGAACCGCGCCGAGGTGGCGCGCCTCCTCAAGGTCTCCTACCCGACGGTCGCCAAGAAGATCGCGGACTATGGCATCGAGGTGCCCGACTGACCGTGCTGGCGCGGCCGCCCTCCCGAGGAGGAAGGGGCCGCCGACCTCGGTCCCGGCGCGGAAGAACAGCGCGGGCTCAGCCGCCCGCAGGGCCGCCCCCCGCGCGGGCGGCGGATCGGGTCACCGCCCTTTCGCGCGCCCGGCGAACCGGGCGTGGCCCTGTTTATAAGAGAGGAGCGAACTGGCCGGTCGTTCAGGGGCCGCCCCGCCCCACCCCATGCGAGACCGCGGCGGCCGGCGAACGCGAAGCCCGTCGCCTGTTCAAAGTTCACACGAGGGAAACATTTCCGGCCTAGCATCTCCGGCCCCGGGTGCCCGCTGGGCGGAGCCCTCGGGGAGGCGGGCGGGGGCGAGGCGGATCGGACGGGGGTGGAACGGCGCTCGCGGGCGAGGGGCCGGCGAGGGCAGGGAGCACAGGCGCGTGGACGTGACCGGCAGGATTCTTGGGCTCGCCCTCGAGGGGGCGGGCTGGGTGTTGTGGCTGCTCATCGGCCTCAGCGTGGCGAGCGTGGCCGTCATGATCGAGCGGATCTGGTACTTCGCGACGCACCGGGGCGCGCCGGAGCGGCTCCTCGCCGACATGCGGGCGCTCCTCGCCTCGCAGCCCCCCTCGCCCTCGGGCGAGCCCGAGAAGGACGCCTTCCTGGGCGCGATGGACGGCGCCAAGGCCAAGGAGCGCATGCGCCTCGAGCGCAACCTCGCCTTCCTGGCTACGCTCGGCTCGAACGCGCCGTTCATCGGCCTGCTCGGGACCGTGCTCGGGGTCATCAAGGCCTTTCACGATCTGGCCGGGGCCGCGGTGGGCGGCCCGGGGGTGGTGATGGCCGGGATCTCGCAGGCCCTGGTGGCGACGGCGGTGGGGCTGGCGGTCGCCATCCCGGCGGTGGTGGCCTTCAACTACTTCAACCGGCGGGTCCGCTCGCGCATGATCGAGGTCGACTGGATGGCCCAGCTGGCGCTCGCGCGACTCAAGGCGGCCGGGACGGGGCGGGTGGGCGGCGCCACCGCGCGGGGCGAGGCACGGCTCGAGGTCGGTGGCCCGAGGGAGAGGCCCTGATGGCCGCCCAGGGCTCCGGCGTGGACGAGAGCGGGGTGTTCTCGGACATCAACGTGACCCCGCTGGTCGACGTGACCCTCGTCCTGCTCATCATCTTCATGGTCGCCACCCCTCTCATCGTCAACAATCCCTCCATCAAGGTGGATCTCCCCAAGGCTGCAGCCGCCGAGGCGACGGAGCGAACCAGCCTCGACCTCGCCTTGCAGCGCGATCCGGCCGGAGGCTACCGGCTCTTCGTCAACGGGCGAGCCGGCGACGAGGACCTCCTCAAGACCCTCGTCCCGGGCCTGCTCGCCCGCACGCCGGACCTGCAGGCGACCCTCGCGGCCGACAAGGGCGTCGCCTACGGCGACGTGGTGCACGTGGTGGACGTGGTGAAGGGCCTGGGCGTGCACCGGTTCGCCCTCGAGACCGACCCCCTGCGCTAGAGGGCGACGAGCCTGCCGGATGCCGACCCGAGCCGATCTCGTCGCCGCCACCCTGGCGATCCTCCTCCACGCCGGCCTGGGTTATGAGCTGTGGCGCGCCCCCTCGCCAGCGGTTCGCGCGGCCTCGCGGGTGGAGGTGGAGTTTCGGGAACCGCCGCCCAGGGCGCCCGCGCCGCCGGTCGTCGCCGCGCCCGCCGAGCCTCCTCCGCCGAGGCCGCGTCCACCGGCGGTGCGGCGGGCGCTGACGGTGCCGCCCGCGGCGCCCCTCCGCGCGGCCGAGCGGCGGGTGGCCTCGGTCGAGGCGAGCCCGCCCCCGGTGCGGGCGCCCGAGCCCGGTCCCCCGCCGACGCCGGTGTTCGGATACTCGATGGACTCCACCGTGAGCGACTCGTCGACCAGCGTTCCGGTCGGGGCGCCGGGCGGGGCCCGCGCCCCGGTCGCGGTCCCTCCCCGCACCCCCGAGGACGGAGCGGCGGAGCCGGCGCGACCGGGAGCCGCCGTGCTGGCGGTGACCACCATGCCCGAGATCGACACCGAGGCCTGTGGGCGGACCGTCGCCTACCCGCCGGAGGCGGCTGCCCTCGGCATCGAGGGGGCGGTGCGCCTGCGGGTCGAGCTCGACGAGCGAGGGCGGGTGGTGGACGTGAAGGTGCTCTCCGGTCTCGGCCACGGGCTCGATCGCGAGGCGGTCGAGGCGCTGAAGCACCGCTGCAAGTTCTCGCCCGCCATCGCGAGCGACGGCCGCCCGGTACCGTTCGTCATCGACCCCTACGTCTTTCACTTCGAGATCCCGCGATGACCGGCGGCAACCTCCTGTCGCTCCTCGCCGCGGCGCTGGCGGCCGGCCCCGCGGCCGGCGCCGAGGGGGGAGCGCCCTTGCAGCTCACCAAGCCGCCGCGCCTCATCCACTTTGTCGAGGCCCAGCCGCCTCCGGCCCTCGAGACCCGCGGCAGCGCCGAGGTGGTCCTCACCATCGACGTGGACGAGACGGGCCAGGTCACCCGGGTGGAGGTGGCGCAGCCAGCCGGCGACGGGTTCGACGAGGCGGCCGTGGAGGCCGCGCGCCAGTTCGAGTTCGAGCCGGGGGAGTACCAGGGCAAGCCCGTCCCGGTGCGGATCACCTACCGCTACCACTTCCTGCTCAAGGAGCCGCCCGCGCCGGCGGCCTCCCCGCCGGCCCCCGCGCCGGCCGTGCCGACGGTGCCCTTCGGCGGCCGGGTGCTGCGCAAGGGCGACCGGACGCCCCTCGAGGGCGTGAGCGTCCTCATCGACGGCGGCGAGCCGAGCGCGCGAACCGACGTCCGGGGACGCTTCGAGTTCGAGGCCGTCCCGGTCGGCCCGCACGCGGTCCACCTGCGCGGCGCCGAGGTCGCCCCGAGCGACGGGTC
>DATJVF010000090.1:0-6397 GCA_035501995.1 Anaeromyxobacteraceae bacterium | reverse complement strand
GGGTGGCGGCGGCGCACCTACGCCGAGGGTGGCGGGCCTCCTCGCGGGGAGGGACCGGCCCTGCGGCAACTCGCCTCCCAGTCAAGAAACGGGCCGCGGCGCGGGCCTTTCTCCGCCCCAGCGGGCGGGCGCCCGCCGCCGGACGCTAGCCCGAAGGGTCCTCCGGCGCCGCGGCCGCTAGTGCATGGTGGGCGCGGGGGTCTCGCGCCGCTCGCCCTTCTTGAACTCGAGCGTCTCGCCGCGGCCCTCGTCCACCAGCACGTGGTCGCCGGGCTTGAACTCGCCGCGCAAGATGCGCAGGGCGAGCGGGTCCTGGACCAGGCGCTGGATGGCCCGCTTGAGCGGGCGGGCCCCGTAGACCGGGTCGTAGCCGGCGTCGGCGATGGTCTCGCGCGCCGCGTCCGAGAGCTCGAGGGTGATCTTGCGGTCCTCGAGGAGGTGGCGCAGCCGGCCGAGCTGGATCTCCACGATGTGGCCGAGGTCCTCGCGGGCCAGCGGGCGGAAGACCACGATCTCGTCGACCCGGTTCAAGAACTCCGGCCTGAACTCGGCCCGCAGGTGCTCGAGGGCGGCCTCCCGGATCTCCTTGAGCTGCGTGCCGGCCCTGGACGCCAGGCGCTGGATCTCTTCGGAGCCGATGTTGGAGGTCATGATCACCACCGCGTTGCGGAAGTCCACCGTCCGCCCCTGCCCGTCGGTGAGCCGGCCGTCGTCCAGGATCTGCAGGAGCACGTTGAACACGTCGCGGTGGGCCTTCTCGATCTCGTCGAAGAGGATGACCGCGTAGGGCCGGCGGCGGACCGCCTCGGTGAGCTGCCCGCCCTCCTCGTAGCCGACGTAGCCGGGCGGGGCCCCGATGAGCCGCGAGACGGCGTGCTTCTCCATGTACTCGCTCATGTCGAGGCGCACCATGGCGCCCTCGTCGTCGAAGAGGAACTCGGCCAGCGCGCGGGCGGTCTCGGTCTTCCCCACCCCGGTCGGGCCGAGGAAGATGAAGCTGCCGATGGGGCGGTTCGGGTCCTGCAGGCCCGAGCGGGCCCGGCGGACCGCGGCCGCCACGGCGTGGAGGGCCTCGTCCTGCCCGACCACCCTCTCGGCGAGCCGGTTCTCCATGGAGAGGAGCTTCTCGAGCTCGCCCTCGAGGAGCCGCGTCACCGGGATACCGGTCCACTTGGAGACCACCTGGGCGATCTCCTCCGGGGTCACCTCCTCCTTGAGGAGCGCCCCCGACTTCTGCAGCTCGGCCTGGCGGGCCTCGAGGGCGGTGACCTTCCGCTGCAGCTCGGGGAGCCGCCCGAACTTGATCTCGGCCGCCCGGTTGAAATCGGCGTTGCGCTCGGCGGCCGCCTGGCTCACCTTGAGCTTCTCGATCTCGGTCTTGGCGGCCGCCATCTCCTGGATGAGGCTCTTCTCGTTCTCCCAGCGCGCCTTCAGCGCCGAGAACTGCTCGTTCAGCTGGGAGAGCTCCTTGTCGATCTGGTCGAGCCGCTCCTGGGAGGCCTGGTCGCGCTCCTTCAGGAGGCCCTGCTTCTCGATCTGGAGCTGGGCCTGACGGCGGCGCACCTCGTCGAGCGCGGTCGGCATGGAGTCGATCTCGATGCGCAGCTTGGAGGCCGCCTCGTCGACGAGGTCGATGGCCTTGTCGGGGAGGAAGCGGTCGGAGATGTAGCGGTGGCTGAGCCGCGCCGCCTCCACCAGCGCCGCGTCCTGGATGCGGACCTGGTGGTGCAGCTCGTAGCGGTCCTTCAGCCCGCGCAGGATGGAGATGGTGTCCGCGAGCGTGGGCTCGCCCACGAAGACCGGCTGGAAGCGGCGCTCGAGGGCCGGGTCCTTCTCCACGTGCTTGCGGTACTCGCTTTGGGTGGTGGCCCCGATGGCGTGCAGCTCGCCCCGCGCCAGGGCCGGCTTCAGCATGTTGCCGGCGTCCATGGCCCCCTCGGCCGCCCCGGCCCCGACGATGGTGTGCATCTCGTCGATGAAGAGCACCACCTGGCCCTCGCTCTCGGTCACCTCCTTCAGGACCCCCTTCAGCCGCTCCTCGAACTCGCCACGGTACTTGGTGCCGGCGAGCAGGGAGGCGAGGTCGAGGGAGAGGATGCGCTTGTTCTTCAGCCCCTCCGGCACGTCGCCGTCCACGATGCGGCGGGCCAGGCCCTCCACGATGGCGGTCTTGCCGACCCCGGGATCGCCTACCAGCACCGGGTTGTTCTTGGTGCGGCGGGAGAGGATCTGGATCACCCGCCGGATCTCGTCGTCGCGCCCGATGACCGGGTCGAGCTTGCCGTCGCGGGCGAGCTGGGTGAGGTCCTTGGTGTACTTCTCGAGGGCCCGGTACTGGCTCTCCGCCTCGGGCGAGGTGACCCGGCCCCCGCCCCGCACCGACTTCACCGCCTCGCGCACCCGCTCCGGCGTGGCCCCGGCCGAGCGCAGGGCGGTCCCCGCTCCGCCGCGGTCCTCGGAGAGGGCGATGAGGAGGTGCTCGGTCGAGACGTACTCGTCCTTGAGCTTCTTCGCCTCGTCCTCGGCCCGGTCGATGAGCTTGAGGAGCCGGTTCGTGGTGTAGGGCTCGGCCCCCTGCACCTTGGGGGTGGTGCGCAGCTCGTCCTCCACCCGCGAGGCGACGAGGGTCGGGTCGGCCCCGATCTTCTCCAGCACCGGGCGGGCGACGCCCTCCTCCTGCTCGAGGAGGGCGAGGAGCAGGTGCTCGGCGTCGATGGCCTGGTGGTCGCGCCGGCGAGCCTGCGCCTGCGCGGCCGCGAGCACTTCCTGGGCCTTGGTGGTGAGCCGGTCGGGTCTCATGGAAGGAACCTAAGGTCGCCCGCGGCCTTGGCAAGCGAGGGACGCCTCGCCGAAAAGGCCCGGCCGTCCGCGCCTTAGCCCGCGAGCGGACCTCCCACGACGCCCCCCCGAAGCCCGGATGGGCTCCTCGGGGGGTCGCCGCCCCTCGCGGCGGCGAAAGCGAACCGGCCTTAGAGAAGGAGGCGCCGCGAGCGCCGAGACGTACTCACAGTCGCTCGGGGGCGGCACCGCTGTCGGCCGAGCGCCCCCTGGCCCGCTTGGTCCTTGCAAAGGGCTGTCCCGCCGTCCATGCCTGCGGTGTCCTGCCAAGGAGGGCCCGTTGCGCCAGACTGCTGCACCCACGGTGAGCGCCGTCGGCCGCGCCCTGCCGCGCCACCACCTCGGCCAGGAGGAGCTCATCGTCGCCCTGCGCGGCCTGTGGGGCGCGAGGCACTTCAACGTCGAGCGCCTCGAGGACCTCCAGCGCGCGGTGCAGGTGTCCGGCCGGTACCTCGCGCTCCCCCTCGAGGGCTACCGGGCCCTCGACACCTTCGCGAAGTGCAACGACGCCTACATCGCGGCGGCCCAGGAGCTCGGGGCGGCGGCCCTCCTGGCGGCGCTCGAGAGGGCCTCCCTCCCGCCCGAGGCAGTCGACCACCTCTTCTTCGTCACCGTGACCGGCATCGCCACCCCCTCCATCGACGCGCGCCTCTCGAACCGCCTCTGCATGAAGCCGTCCATGAAGCGCACCCCCATCTTCGGGCTGGGCTGCGTGGCGGGAGCGGCCGGCGCGGCGCGGGCGGCCGACTACCTGCGCGCCTTCCCTGGCGAGGTGGCGGTGCTGCTCTCGGTCGAGCTGTGCTCGCTCACCCTGCAGCGCGAGGACCTCTCCATCGCCAACATCGTGGCGAGCGGCCTGTTCGGCGACGGGGCGGCCGCCGTGGTGCTCGAGGGCGCCGATCGCCCGGCGAAGGGCCCGCGCATCGTCGCCACCCGCTCGGTCTTCTACCCCGACAGCGAGCGGGTGATGGGTTGGGACGTCGTCGACTCGGGCTTCAAGGTGGTGCTCTCGGCCAAGGTGCCCGAGATCGTCCGGGCCCACGTCGCCCGCGACGTCGACGCCTTCCTCGCCTCGGAGGGCCTGGCCCGGCGGGACATCCGCCACTTCATTGCCCACACCGGCGGCCCCAAGGTCCTCGAGGCCTTCGAGGACGCCCTGGCGCTGCCCAAGGGCGCGCTCGCCCGCTCCTGGCGCTCCCTGCGCGAGGTGGGGAACCTCTCCTCGGCCTCGGTGCTGTTCGTCCTCGAAGACCTCCTCGCCTCGGGCGAGGCGCGGCCGGGCGACCTCGGGCTCCTCCTCGCCATGGGCCCGGGCTTCTGCGCCGAGCTCTTGCTCCTCGCATGGTGACCGTCCGCACCCTCGTCCTGGGCTACCTCCCCCTCCTCCTCGCCGAGCGCGGCCTGGAGCTCCTCCTCTCGGCCCGCCACGGCCGGCGGCTGCGCGCGCGGGGCGCCGTCGAGGCCGGGCAGGGGCACTACCCGCCCATGGTCCTCTTCCACCTCGCCTTCCTCGCCGCCCTCCTGGCCCTCGCCGACCGGGGCCCTGGCCCCCCACCCGGTCTCGCCCTCCTCGCGCTCGGCCTCGCCCTCCTCGCCCAGGCGCTGCGCTGGTGGGCCATCCTCACCCTCGGGGAGCGCTGGAGCACCCGCATCCTCGTCCTGCCCGGCGCCCCGCCGGTGCGCTCGGGGCCCTACCGCTACCTGCGCCACCCGAACTACCTGGCGGTGGCCGTCGAGATGCTCGCCCTCCCGCTCGCGCTCGGGAGCCCGCTCCTGGCCCTCCTCTTCTCGCTCTCGAACGCCGCCCTGCTCGCCGTGCGCGTCCGCGCCGAGGAGTTCGCCCTGGGCGACCCCTTCCTGAAGGCCTTCGAGAAGACGCCGCGGTTCTTCCCGCGAGGTGGCCCGTGACCGAGGGCGAGACCAAGGTCGCCTGCGAGATCCGCCGCATCGCTCGCGAGGAGCTGGGCTTCGCCCTCGAGGCCCCCGACGGCGAGGAGCTCGCCTCGAGGTTCGACTCGCTCGCCCTCCTCTCGCTCCTCGTGGCGGTGGAGGACCGCTTCCGGGTGAGGATCGGCGACGAGGAGGCGGCCCGGAGCAGAAGCCTCGAGGACCTGGCCCGGCTGGTGGCCGGGAAGGCCGGGAGCGGGGAGGTGGTCCCGTGAGGCTCGTCGGCCCGCCGGCCCCCCCGCCCGTGGCCCCGTGCCTCTCGGCCCTCCTCGAGCGGGCCGGCGGTTCGTCCTCCGGCGTCACCTTCGTCGGCCTTCGCGAGGAGGAGCGCTTCTTCCCCTGGGGCGAGGTCCTCCTGCGGGCGCGCCGGGCGGCGGCGGCGCTCGTCGCGCTGGGGGTCGAGCCAGGCGATCGGGTGGCGCTGGTGGAGCGCACCTCGCCCCTCTTCCTCGACGCCTTCTTCGGCACGCTCCTCGCCGGCGCCGTGCCGGTGCCGCTCTACCCCCCGGTCCGGCTCGGCCGCCTGGAGGAGTACCTGCGCACGACCTCCCGCATGCTGCAGGCGGTCGGGGCGAGGCTCCTCCTCTCCGCGACCCCGCTCCGCAGGCTCCTCGGCGAGGTGGTGGCGAGCGCGCGGCCCGAGCTCGGCTGCCGCCCGCTGGAGGGCCTCTCGGAGGGGGCCGGCGAGCTCTCCCGCTCGGCCGGGCCGGAGGAGCTCGCGCTCGTCCAGTTCTCCTCGGGCTCCACCGTCGACCCGAAGCCGGTGGCGCTCACCCACCGTAACGTCCTCGTCCAGGCGGCGGTGCTGCTCGAGCTCCTCGAGCCCACCCCGTCGGACCGGCTCGTCTCCTGGCTCCCGCTCTACCACGACATGGGCCTGACCGGCGGCCTCCTCGCCGCCCTCGCCTACCCGGGCCCGCTCGTGCTCCTCGCGCCCGAGCACTTCCTCGCGCGGCCCGCCCTGTGGCTCAAGGCCCTCGCGCGCCACCGCGGAACCATCTCGGCGGCGCCGAGCTTCGCCTACGCCTACGCGGCCGAGCGCGTGCAGGGGCGGGAGCTCGCGGGCCTCGACCTCTCCTCGTGGCGGGCAGCCCTCGACGGCGCCGAGCCGGTCTCGGCCGAGGCGGCGCGCCGCTTCTCGGAACGCTTCTCGCCCCACGGCTTCCGCGCCGAGGCCCTGCGGCCGGTGTACGGCCTGGCCGAGGCCACCCTGGCCGTCACCTTCACCCGAGGGGGCGCGAGCTTGCGCTCGCGGCGCCTCGACCCGGTCGCGCTCGCCGCGCGTGGGGCGGTCGAGGAGGGCCGGCGCGAGGTGGTCTCGGTGGGCGCCCCGGTGCCCGGCGTCGAGATCGAGGTGCGCGACCCCCGCGGACAGAGCCTCCCCGAGCGGCGCCTCGGCCGCATCTTCGTGCGCGGCCCCTCGGTCATGCGCGGCTACTACGGGCAGGCGGAGGCCACGCTCCGGGCGCTCGCGGGCGGCTGGCTCGACACCGGCGACCTCGGCTTCGTGGAGGAGGGCGAGCTCTACCTGCACGGGCGGGCCAAGGACGTCGTCATCCTGCGCGGGGCGAACCATGCCCCCGACGACCTGGAGGCGCCGCTCGAGGGCGTC
>DATJVF010000089.1:0-5321 GCA_035501995.1 Anaeromyxobacteraceae bacterium | reverse complement strand
CGGCCTCGCCGCCGAGGTGCGGGTGAGGGGCGCGCTCGCCCACCTGAGCTTCTCGGGGGCGGCTTCGCTCGTCCCCGAAGCGCGGCCGCTCGGGAGGGACCACCTGTTCGACCTCGCCTCCCTGACCAAGCTCTTCGTGGCGAGCGCGGTGGCCCGCCTGGCCGATCGCGGCGCGCTCGACCTCGACGCCCCGGCGAGGGACTACCTGCCGGAGCTGGAGCGCGAAGGCGCCCTCGTCACCCTCCGACACCTCCTCGCCCACGCGAGCGGGCTCGCCGCCTATCGGCCCTTCTACGAGGAGGCGGCGCGCGACGAGGTGGCCGGGGCCGCCTTCCGGCCGGCGCCCGAGCGGCCGGACGCGGCGGGCCTCGCGGAGGCCTTCCGGCGGGGTCGCGCCATCGTCCTCGAGGCGCTCGCCCGGGAGCCGCTCACGGCGCCCCCGGGCGCGCGCGCCGTCTACAGCGACCCCGGCTTCATCGCGCTCGGCTTCGCCCTCGAGCGGGCGACGGGCTCCTCCCTCGAGCGCGTGGTCGAGGCGGAGGTGCTCCTCCCGCTGGGGCTCCGCCGCACCTTCTACCTCGGTGGGCTCGAGCCCGAGCGGGCGACCGCCTTGAGGGGCGCCCACGCCTTCGCGGCCACCCGCCGCGCCGCGGCGCGCGGGGGCGAGGTCCTGTGCGGCGCGGTGGACGACGACAACGCCTGGGCGCTCGGGGGTGCGGCGGGCCACGCCGGCCTCTTCGCCCACCCCTCCGACGTGGCCGAGTTCGGGGCGGCCTGGCTCGAGGCCCTGGCGGGCCGGTCGGCCTGGCTCTCGGCCCGAACCGCCGAGCAGTTCCTCGCCCGCGACCGCACGCCGGGGAGCGAACGGGCGCTCGGGTGGGACACGCCGTCCAAGGCCGGCTCGGCCCTGGGCAGCCGGCTCGGCCGCGGGCCGCGCGGAGCGGTCGGACACCTCGGCTACACCGGCACCTCCCTCTGGCTCGACTGCGACGCCGAGGTGGTCTGCGTGCTCCTCACGAACCACGTCCACCCCGACGGCCCGCAGCGGGAGCGCCTGCGGAACTTTCGGGCCCGCTTTCACGACGCGGTGGCGGAGGCGATCGGGGTAGGGTGAGGCGGGGCCGCCAGAGAAGGGGACGAGACGCATGGACTACAGCGGGGTCAGACGGGTTCACCTCATCGGCGTGGCCGGTACCGGCATGGGCTCCTTCGCCGGCCTGCTGAAGGAGAGGGGCTACGAGGTCACCGGCTCGGACGAGAACGTCTATCCTCCCATGTCGAACGAGCTCGCCCGCCTCGGGATCGAGGTCCTGACGCCCTACGCTCGGGAGAACCTCGCCCGCGCCCGGCCCGATCTGGTGGTGGTGGGAAACGTGGTGCGGAGCACCAACCCCGAGGCGACCGCGGTGCGCGAGGAGGGCTACCGGCACGTCTCCTTCCCCCAGGCGCTCGGGGACCTGTTCATCGCCCCGCGGCACGGCGTGGTGGTGGTGGGCACCCACGGCAAGACCACCACCACCGCCCTCCTCGCCTCGCTCCTCCACCGGGCGGCCCGCGACCCCTCCTTCCTGGTGGGCGGGGTCTCGCGCGACTTCGACGCCAACTTCCGCATCGGGCAGGGCGCCCACTTCGTGGTGGAGGGCGACGAGTACGACACCGCCTACTTCGACAAGGGCCCCAAGTTCCTGCACTACCACCCGCGGACGGCGGTCTTCACGAGCTGCGAGCTGGACCACGCCGACATCTACCGGGACGAGGCGCACTACGAGAGCGCCTTCGAGCGCTTTGTGGACATCCTCCCCCCGGGCGGCTTCCTGGCGGCCTGTGCCGGCTACGAGAGCGTGCTGCGCATCGCCCGGGCCGCCCGCTGCGCGGTCGAGACCTACGCCCTCGGGCGGGCGGCCGACTGGGAGGCGCGCGCGCTCACGCTCGGCCCGGACGGCGCCCGCTTCGACCTCCTGCGGGCCGGGAAGGTCCTCGCCCGGGCCCACCTGGCGGTGGGCGGCGCCCACAACGTGGAGAACGCGCTCGGGGCGGCCGCGGCCGCCACCGCGCTCGGCCTGTCGGTGGAGGAGATCCTCCGCGGCCTGTCAGCCTTCCGCGGGGTGAAGCGCCGCCAGGAGGTGCGCGGGGTCCGGGCCGGCGTGACGGTGGTGGACGACTTCGCCCACCACCCGACGGCGGTCCGCAAGACCCTGGAGGCGGTGCGCGGCGCCCACCCCGGCGCCCGGCTCATCGCCCTCTTCGAGCCGCGCTCGAACACCAGCCGCCGCAACATCCACCAGCGGGAGTACCCGAACGCCTTCCCCGGGGCGGCGGAGGTCTTCATCCTGAAGCCCCTGCCCACCGACCGGGTCCCGCCCTCGGAGCGGCTCGACGTGGAGCAGGTCGCGCGCGAGCTCGCGGCGGCCGGCACCCCGGCGAAGGCCTGCGACTCGGTGGAGGAGCTCGTGCGCGGGGTCCTGGCGCGCGCGCGGGCCGGCGACGTGGTGGTGGCCATGTCGAACGGCGCCTTCGGCGGCGTCCACGAGAAGCTCCTCGCCGGGCTCGGCGAGCGAGGCGGGTAGCTCCTCAGGAGACGCGAAGGCCCCGGCCTCTCCGGCCGGGGCCCCTCGCGAGAGCTGGAGGTCGCGCCCGGTGGTCAGCCGTTCGTGTGGCAGGCGCGGCACATGGCGTTCTTGTTGATGTCGGCGCGCGTGTGGCGGCTCCCGTAGTCGGACGGGTGGGGATTCCCGCCCTCGCCGGCCGAGCCGGGCCCGTTGGAGCGGTGGCACTGCACGCAGAGGTTCGTGGGGCCGGCCTGGTCGTGGCAGCCGGCGCAGGCCAGGATGTTCTGGCGCGCGGCGTTCCCGTGGAAGGCACCCGAGTTGGGGGTGGCCCAGCCGGCCGGGTGCGGGTCGCGCGGCGTGCCGCCCTCGAGGGCGACCCGCGGCGAGACGTTCTGGTCGGTGTGGCAGGAGTCGCAGAAGAAGCTGCCGTGGCACTTGCGACAGCTCGTGGCGTCGACGGCCGCCTCGGCCTGGTGCCGCGAGACGTAGTCGCCCCGGTGGATGAAGTCGCTCTGCACCCGCTCCGGGAACTCGATCTCGGTCCGGAAGGGCACGGTGGCGGTGTCGTGGCAGCGGGCGCAGTAGGTCTGGTCGTGGCACTGCGCGCAGGTGGCCGCCGAGCCCTTGGCGAGCTCGCCGTGGCGCTTCACGAAGTCGCCCTCGTGGGAGAAGCCGGCCAGGGCCTCGATGGGCTTCAGGGGGTAGCGGCGCAGGCTCAGGTGGCAGGGCTGGCACTTCGCCTCGGCCACCTCCTCGGCGTGGTGGTGGCAGGAGGTGCAGGCCTGCATGCGCGGGGCGCTGTCGCGGGCCGGGCCGGGCTCCGGGATCTGGTCGTCCTTGTGGCAGGTCTTGCAGGCGTCGTTCACTTCCTTGGTCTTGATGCGAGCCAGGTGATCGGCGTGGTTGAAGGTGATGGCGTGCTCGCGCGCCTCGCGGGTGGGCGGGGTGTGCAGGGCCTTGTCGGCCGCGTTCATGGCGTCGAAGTCGTGGCACTCCTGGCACTTCACCACCCCCGGCAGCTTGGCCTGCCCGAGCACGGTGGCCTTGGGGATGCCGGTGTGGCAGTCGACGCAGTCGAAGCCCTCGTGCTTGTCGTGCGGGAAGGTGGAGGTGCGGGCCTGCTCGGCCGGCGCCTCGACCGGGCGCAGGCTCGAGCCCTGGCAGGCGGCGGTGAGCCCCCCGAGCAGGGCGGCGCAGAGGGTCAGGCGGGCGGAGTTCATCACTTCACCTCCCGCGTAGCGTAGGTCTGTTCGTAGACGAGCTTGGCCATGATCTCGAACTGCCTCTCCAGGTACGGGGTGGAGCCCGCCGTGCCGGCCAGTGCGGCGCGCCAGCCGCGCGCGAACGCGTAGGCCACCGTGGCGGTGGCCGCCAGGGAGCGCGGCTGCCCGTTCACGTCCTGGTTGAAGAAGTACGCCATGAGGTCGAGCGTGCCGGTGACGGCCCGGTACAGCTCGTGGGTGCCGAAGAGGCGCAGCTCCTCGTACCCGTTGTCGTTGATCTCGGAGACCCCGCTGCTCTTGAGGAGCGAGAGCTCGGTCCCGACCGCCGAGGACGGGCCGTCGGGGTGGAGGGTGGCCTTGGCGCGGGCCCAGTGGCCGGTGCCCTGGTCCTGGAGGAGCACGTGGTAGTCGGCGTCGACGACCACCCCCTTGGGCGCGCCCCAGTGGAGGGCGCCGCCCACGTCGTTGCGGTGGTCGGAGACGAAGACCGAGAGGATGGAGTTTCTGGGCAGGAACAGGTCGGGCTCGACGTGGCGGTAGTCGAGGGTGAAGTCGAGGTGCGGCAGAGGGTAGACGGTGACCGCCAGCAGGGTCTCGCCGAGGCGCTGCTCGTAGAGGCTCATCCAGCCCGAGCCGACGAACTGCAGGTAGCGGTTGGGGGTGACCCTGAGGTCGGCGCCCACGTCCTGCCGGCTCGGGTCGCCGTGGTCGGTGGCCACCGCCACCGAGGCGCCTGCCTCGACCAGGCCCGGGTAGCTCCAGGAGAGGCGCCCGCCGCTCGCGAAGGTGGCCCGCACGCTGGTGGTGACGAGATCGCCGCCGCGCCCCATGAACCGCGGCGCCACCGGCGAGCCGGCGTAGCCCTGGAGGCCGAAGCCCTGGGGGAGGACGATGCGGGCCGAGGCCCCGTCGATCTGCACCGGGCGCATGCCGTCCGTGACCATCTGGCGCCCGAGGGTCAGGGTGAGGTTCCGGTCGAGGAAGGTGCCGCGGATGAAGCCCACGTCGACGTCGCCGGTGTAACGGCCGGTGGTGAGGGCGCCGTTCTGCCAAAAGCGGATGTCGCCGAGGTCGGCCGCCCCCCAGGATGAGAGCGCGATCTCGAGGTTGCCGATGGGGGTCTTGAGGTCGCTCGCGTCGAGGCGGACGAGCTCGTAGAGGGGGACCGCGGTCTGGAGGCTTCCGTCGCGGAAGTCCTGACGGCCGAGCAGGAGCGTGGTGGAGCTCGCGTTGACCGTCTCGGCGCGGGCGGCGCCCGCCGCGAGGAGGGCGGCGGCGAGGAGGATTGGTCGAACCGGTCTGGTCATCGGACTTTTCCTCAGTTGTGGTCGACGACGCCGTTGCAGTGGAGCGCGGGGTTGACGGTGCCGTTGGTGCTGTTGGCCGTCGCGTTGTAGCCGGGGTGGCAGTCGCCGCAGTTGTAGGGGAGGTTGCCGAGGTTCGGGTGCGGCGGCGAGGGCGGCGGGAGGCCGTGACAGGACCCGCAGGCGCCGCTCAGGGGCTGGTTCCACTGAGCGGTGTTGGTGGCGTTCCCTCCGCTGAAGTTGCC
>DATJVF010000088.1:0-2885 GCA_035501995.1 Anaeromyxobacteraceae bacterium | reverse complement strand
GCCGAGCGGGGGTAGAGCGGGGCGCGCTCGTCGCCGGCGTGGCGGGCGAGGGTCTCCCGCGCCCAGGGCGGCAGGGAACGGTAGTCGAGGTAGTCGTCGCGTTTAGAGCAGGCGTTGAACCCGAGCTCGCGCCAGGTCACGAGCTGGTCGAGGAAGGCCTCGCTGCCCTCGGCGAGCCCCCAGTAGCCCCGGCGCCGCCCGCCGCAGCGGAGGTCGAGGCGGTCCTCGGAGAAGCCCTCCGCCACCGCCGCGAAGACCTCGTGGGCCGAGAGCTGCCCGAAGTGGAGGAAGGGCGACAGCCCGCTCGAGGCGTCGAGGTCGGGGTGGTTCCGGTCCTCGCCGTAGCGGGCGAGCCGCTCGGCGACGAAGCGGGCGAGCACCCGCCGCCCGGAGAGGCTTCCGCCGCGGAGGGGAGCCGGCGGCACGCCATGGTCGATGGCCAGCGACGAGAGCACCGAGGCCGATCCCGACCCGAGCGCGGCCCCCGCGGAGGGCCAGCGCCGCCCCACCTCGCGCGGGAGCCTCGGCGGGGGAGGCAGGGCGCGGCGCCACGGATCGCGCGACGGTCTTGGGGCCAGGTGGTGCGGGAGCTCCTTCTGCAGGAAGGCGCGGAAGGAGAAGGCGGTGTGGAACACCCGCGGCGCGGCGCGCATGGGGAGGAGCCCGTTCCCGTCCACGGCCTCGAGTCGTACCGGGAGGCGCTCCGCGGCCGCGGCCACCATGCGCGGCAGGAAGAAGGCGGGAAAGTCGTCGGTGACCACCGCGCAGGCCCGCGCGGCGAGGGCCTCGAGGAGCCCCCTCCCGTCCCCGGGCCGCGGCTCGAGATAGGGGTAGTAGAGCACCTCCCGGCGCGCGAAGGCCCTGGCGTTGTCGGCCATGCCGTCGAGGACGAAGCGGTGGAGGCGGTCGCTCGCGTGCGGGTAGCCGGCCCGCAGGGCCTCGAGGACGAGGGGCGGCCGGCCGAGCCGGCGGCAGAGCTCGGCCACCCGGTCGAGCGCGAAGGAGTGGGTGGCCCGGCGGGCGGCGATCATCCAGTAGAGGACGTAGGCGCCCTCCTCGCGCAGCGGCGCGGCGTTGAGCGCCCTCAGGCGAAGGTCGGGCACCTTCACGCGCGGGCCCTCCCCTTAGGTTGGCCCGGGCGGCGGGTGCACTCGCAGGGAAGAGCGCCGGAGGGGGTGCGCACGTCGGAGAGCCTAGCCGGCTCCTCGCGGGCGCGACCGCGGAAGAGGGACGGGCGCACCGGGGCCGCGGATCCGGGCCACTCGATGGTGGGCCACCCTCGCCCGGGAAGACCCCGAACGCGTGCCGCAAGGACCCCGTGCGTGACGCGTGAGGCGCATGCGCGGTGCTGGTTTGGGGCGGTCATGGGCCGGCACCTTCCATTGGGTTGCGGCGAAACGCCGCGCAACGCAGCTTGTGTGGACCTATGACGGGCGCAGCCACCGAGAAGAAGACCTCCCGCGGGAGAGCGGCGGCGATCTCTGAGCCGACCGTCGGCTACCGGACGGTGCGAGCGCGCACGCTGCAGCTGTGCGAGCCGCTCACCGCCGAGGACATGGTGGTGCAGTCCATGCCCGACGCTAGCCCGGCGAAGTGGCACCTCGCGCACACCACCTGGTTCTTCGAGACCTTCCTGCTCGCCGCGCGCGAGCCGGACTTCGCCCCGTTTCACCCGCGATACGGATACCTCTTCAACTCGTACTACGAGGCGGTTGGGTCCCGCCACCCGCGACCCCGGCGGGGCCTGCTCACCCGCCCGCCGCTCGCCGAGGTCCGCGCCTACCGCGCCGAGGTCGACGAGCGGGTGGAGGCCCTCCTCGCGAAGGGCCTCGATCCGGAGGCGGAGGCCATCCTCGTGCTCGGCCTGCACCACGAGCAACAGCACCAGGAGCTCCTGCTCACCGACGTGAAGCACGCCTTCTTCCAGAACCCGCTCCGACCGGCCTACGCCCGGCCCTTGCCCCTCGCCGCCGAGGCGGCCCCGGCGCAGAGCTTTTTCGCCCACGAGGGCGGCCTCGTCGAGGTCGGCCACGCCGGGCCAGGGTTCGCCTTCGACAACGAGGGGCCGCGGCACGCCGTGTACCTCGAGCCGTTCGCCCTCGCGAGCCGGGCGGTCACCAACGCCGAGTACCTGGAGTTCGTGGAGGACGGCGGGTACCGCCGGCCGGAGCTCTGGCTCCACGAGGGCTTCATGGCGGTGAAGGAGCAGGGCTGGGAGGCCCCCCTCTACTGGGAGCGAGAGGAGGGTGCGTTCACCACCTTCACCCTGCACGGCCCGCGGGCGCTCGATCCCAGCGAGCCGGTGACCCACGTGAGCTTCTACGAGGCCGACGCCTTCGCGCGCTGGTACGGGGCCCGCCTGCCCACCGAGGAGGAGTGGGAGGTGGCGGCGGCCGGCGCCGTCGAGGAGGGCGCCTTCGCCGGCGGCGGCCGCTTTCAGCCCGCCCCGGCCCGGCCCGGCGCGATGGCCCAGTTGCTCGGCGACGTCTGGGAGTGGTCCGGCAGCGCCTACCGGCCCTATCCCGGATACCGCCCCGCGGCCGGTGCGCTCGGCGAGTACAACGGCAAGTTCATGTGCAATCAGCTCGTCCTGCGCGGCGGCTCCTGCGCCACCCCGGAGGGACACGTGCGCACCACCTACCGTAACTTCTTCCACCCCGACGCCCGCTGGCAGTTCTCGGGGCTGCGCCTGGCGAGGGACGCCGGATGAGGCCGCAAGGCGCGGCGTACCCGCCCGCGACGCCCTTCGAGGCGCTGGGCACGCGCTCGCAGTTCCTGGCCGACGTCCTCCGCGGCCTGGCGAGGGCGCCCAAGGAGATCCCCTGCAAGTGGCTCTACGACGCCCGGGGGTCCGCGCTCTTCGAGCGCATCTGCGACCTCGCCGA
>DATJVF010000087.1:0-2325 GCA_035501995.1 Anaeromyxobacteraceae bacterium | reverse complement strand
ACCGATGACCTTCGTTCTCTTCGTCGTGTTCGTGGCGCTCGCCTTCGACTTCAGCAACGGCTTCCACGACGCGGCGAACTCCATCGCCACCGTCGTCTCGACCCGCGTGCTGTCGCCGGTGGCCGCGGTCGCGTGGGCCGCCTTCTTCAACTTCGCGGCGGCAGCGCCCGTCTTCTGGGGCAAGCCCCTCCACGTCGCGAACACGATGGGGACGGGCATCATCCACTTCGAGATGCTGAAGGGCCACGGCTCGGCGCTCGTGCTCTCGGTCATCTTCGCCTCGCTCCTCGGCGCCATCGTCTGGAACCTGCTCACCTGGTGGTGGGGCCTGCCCTCCTCCTCCTCGCACGCGCTCGCCGGCGGGATGGTGGGCGCCACCCTGCCCGCCCTCGGGCTCGGCGGCCTCATCTTCGGCGGCATCGGGAAGATCGTCGTCTTCATCGTGCTCTCGCCGGTGATCGGGATGGTCCTGGGGTCGCTCACCCAGGTGGCGGCGGCCTGGATAGTCCGGCGCCAGACCCCGGCCCGGGTCGACCGGTGGTTCAGGCGGCTGCAGCTCGTCTCGGCCGCCATCTTCTCCTACAGCCACGGCACGAACGACGCCCAGAAGGTGATGGGGATCATCGCGGTGGTCCTCTACGGCACCCTGCGCGAGGGCCAGCCGTTCCAGGTGCCGATCTGGGTGGTGTTCCTTTGCCACTTCGCCATCGGGCTCGGCACCTTCTTCGGCGGCTGGCGCATCGTGAAGACGCTCGGGCACCGGCTCACGAAGCTCCAGCCCATCAACGGCTTCTGTGCCGAGACGGGCGGCGGGGTCACCATCCTCGCGCTCGCCCACCTCGGCATCCCGGTCTCGACCACCCACACCATCACCGGGGCCATCGTGGGGGTGGGCGCCACCCGCGGCACCCGCGCGGTGCGGTGGGGCCTGGCAGGCCGCATCGTGTGGGCCTGGCTCCTCACCATCCCGGTTTCGGCCGTGGTCGCCTACCTGGCCTACGAGTGCATCCATACCCTGGTGGGGAGCTAGCGGGCACTCCGGGTCTCTAATCCTTCGTAATTAAAGACTTATCTTAGCGAACCCGAGCGGGTCGTCCCGCGGGGTCACGCTCTTCGGGCACAGCGCAACTCCCCGTGCGAGCCCGTGTTAAACGAGGTGGATGGCCTCGGACCCCGACGCGGCGCTCATGGTCGCGTTCCAGGGCGGCGACGAGCGGGCGTTCCGAAGCCTCTTCGAGAAGTACGGACGCGCCATGGTCTCCTTCTGCCATCACTTCGTGCGTGACCGGTCCCGGGCCGAGGAACTCGCGCAGGACGTCTTCCTGAAGCTCCACTGCTCGGCCGACCGCTACCAGCCGACGGCGCGCTTTCGGACCTTCCTCTACCGCATCGCCTCGAACCACTGCCTGAACGAGGTGCGCCGCGGCGAGTATGGGAGCCGGCGCGCCCTCGAGGCGAGGGAGGGGGGGGAGGCCCTCTCGCCGACCGACCCCGACAGCCTGCCGGCCACCACCGCCTCGCCCGAAGAGACCTCGGTCGCCTCCGCCCTCGGGCGGGCGGTGGAGCACCTGCTCGAAAGGCTGCCCGAGAAGCAGCGGCTGGCCTTCGTGATGGGGCGGCTCGAGGGGCTCTCCTACGAGGAGATCGCCGCCGTCCTCGGCACCACCGTGCCGGCCGTGAAGTCGCTCGTGCACCGCGCCACCGTCTCGGCTGCCTCGGCGCTCGCGCCCTTCATGGCCGGGGGCGAGGAGGTGGCTCGGTGAACCACCCGGTGAAGAGCCTGTCGGCCTACCTCGACGGCGAGATCGCCGCCCCTGAGCGCGCGCTCCTCGAGGCCCACCTCGCCGGCTGTGCGAGCTGCCGGGCCGAGCGCGACCGGCTCTCGAGGGCGCTCGCGCTCATCGCCGAGCTCCCCCCGGCGCCGGTCCCCTCCGAGACCTTCGAGCAGCGCTTCTACGCGCGGCTCGCCGCCGAGAAGGCGGAGCGGAGGCCCTTCCTCGAGCGGCTCCGGTGGCGCTTTCTCGCCCCCGGGCTGGCGGGGCTGGCGGCGAGCGCGGCGGTGGCCCTCCTCGCGGTGCGGCACGAGGCCCACCGGCGTTCCGAGGAGGCCTTCCTCGCGCAGCACCTCGACCTGTTCGAGAGCTACCAGGCGGTGGCGAGCGTGGACGCGGTGGAGAGCCCGGAGGACGTGGAGGTGGTGGCCCACCTCGACGAGCTGGGGGTGCGGCCGTGACCCGCCTCCTCGCCGCCCTGGCCCTCTGCGCGCTCCTCGTGCGCCCGGCCCTGGGCGAGGGGGCGCCGCCGCCGGCCGATGCCCGCGCCCGG
>DATJVF010000086.1:0-16658 GCA_035501995.1 Anaeromyxobacteraceae bacterium | reverse complement strand
CCACGGTCGTCACCGGGATCGCCAAGATGGGCGATCTCAAGAAGGTGGGCCGGGTCGGGCTGAAGGGCATCGTCTACTTCGAGGTGCTCACCACCCTCGCCCTCATCATCGGACTCACCGTGGGCAAGACGTTCACCCCGGGCGGCGGGATGAACGTGGACGTGCACACGCTCGATACCAAGGCCATCGCCAGCTACACCTCGCCGCAGTCCCACCTGACGACGGCCGACTTCATCATGAACATCATCCCCAAGGACGTCGCCGACGCCTTCGCCAAGGGCGACATCCTGCAGGTGCTGTTCTTCTCGATCCTCTTCGGGGTGGCGCTCTCCGGGCTGAAGAGCGAGTACGCCAAGGTGGTCCTGCACTTCATCGACGGGCTCTCCGCCATCCTCTTTAAGATCGTGTCCATCATCATGCGGGTGGCGCCGCTCGGGGCCTTCGGTGCCATGGCCTTCACCATCGGCCAGTACGGCCTGGGGAGCCTCGCCAAGCTCGCGCAGCTCATCGCCTGCTTCTACATCACGAGCCTCTTGTTCGTGCTGGTGGTGCTGGGGGTGGTGATGTCCCTCTGCGGCCTCTCGATCCTCAAGTTCCTCCGCTACATCAAGGACGAGATCCTGATCGTGCTCGGCACGAGCTCCTCCGAGTCGGCGCTGCCGCTCATGATGAAGAAGATGGAGAACCTGGGGTGCAGCAAGCCGGTGGTCGGGCTGGTGGTGCCCATGGGGTACTCCTTCAACCTGGACGGCACCTCCATCTACCTCACCATGGCCACCCTCTTCATCGCCCAGGCCACCAACACCCACGTGACGCTCGGCGAGGAGCTCGGGATCCTGGCCGTGCTGCTGCTCACCTCCAAGGGGGCGGCGGCGGTGACCGGGGGGGGCTTCATCACCCTCGCCGCCACCCTCTCCGCGGTGGGCAACATCCCGGTGGCCGGCCTCACCCTCATCCTCGGCATCGACCGCTTCATGTCGGAGGCCCGCGCCATCACCAACCTCATCGGCAACGGCGTCGCCTCGGTGGCGGTCTCGCGCTGGGAGAACGAGCTCGACCTCGCCAGGGCGCGCGCCATGCTCGACCGCAAGGGCCTCCAGGTGTCGGAGATCCTGCTCGAGCCCGAGCTCGCCCCCGCCGCCGAGGCGGTTCCCGTCGAAGTGGCACCGCACCCGTAGTCGCTGGCTTTCCGCAGCCTGACTGGAGGAGATGCCATGGACGACAACAAGTTCAACCGGCCCGAGGCGAGGGTGGGGATCCCCACCGGACATGCGCTCCTGCGCACGCCGCTCCTCAACAAGGGCACCGCCTTCACCGAGGCCGAGCGCATGGCGCTCGGCCTGCACGGCCTGCTCCCGCCCCACGTCTTCAGCATCCAGGAGCAGGTCGAGCGCTCCATGGAGCAGTACCGGCTCAAGACGAGCGACCTCGACCGTTACCTGCACCTCATCGGCCTGCAGGACCGCAACGAGACCCTCTTCTACCGGGTGCTCACCACCCACCTCGAGGAGATGCTCCCCATCGTCTACACGCCCACCGTGGGGCTCGCCTGCCAGAAGTTCGGGCACATCTTCCGGCGCCCGCGCGGCATGTACGTGTCGATCGAGGACCGCGGCTACATCGGCAAGATCCTGCGCAACTGGCCGCAGCCCGACGTGCGGGTCATCGTGATGACCGACGGCGAGCGCATCCTCGGCCTCGGCGACCAGGGGGTGTGCGGGATGGGCATCCCCATCGGCAAGCTCTCCCTCTACACCGGCTGCGCCGGGATCCCTCCCAGCCAGACGCTCCCGCTCACCCTCGACGTCGGCACCGAGAACCAGGCCTACCTCGACGACCCGCTGTACATGGGCGTCCGCCACCACCGGGTGCGGGGCCCGGAGCTGCACGACTTCGTGACCGAGCTCATCGAGGCCATCCAGGACCTGTGGCCGAAGTGCCTGGTCCAGTTCGAGGACTTCGGCAACGCCAACGCCTTCGACCTGCTCGAGCGCTGGCGGGACCGCATCTGCACCTTCAACGACGACATCCAGGGGACCGCCGCGGTGGCCCTGGCCGGCATCTACTCCGCGCTGCGCATCACCCGGAAGAAGCTCATCGACCAGAAGGTGCTCTTCCTCGGCGCCGGCGAGGCCGGGGTCGGCATCGGCGACCTCATCGCCTCGGCCATGGTGGACGAGGGCGTCACCCCGGAGGAGGCGCGCCAGAAGTGCTGGTTCGTGGACAGCAAGGGCCTGGTGGTGAAGAGCCGCACCGACCTCGCCCACCACAAGCTGCGCTTCGCCCACGACCATCCCCGCTGCCCGGACTTCCTCACCGCCGTGAAGGTGCTGAAGCCGAGCGTGGTCATCGGGGTCTCCACCATCGCCAAGTCCTTCAACCAGGAGGTGGTGGACGCGCTGTGCCAGGTGAACGAGCGCCCCATCATCTTCGCGCTCTCGAACCCCACCTCGAAGTCCGAGTGCACGGCCGAGGAGGCCTACACCTTCTCGAGGGGCCGGGCCATCTTCGCGAGCGGGAGCCCCTTCCCGCCCTGCACCGTGAACGGGAAGACCTTCGAGCCGGGCCAGGGCAACAACTCCTACATCTTCCCGGGCGTGGGCCTCGGGGCCTACGTCAGCGAGGCGACCCGGATCACCGACCAGATGTTCTCCGAGGCGGCCCGGGCCCTCGCCGGCCTGTGCCTCGAGAGCGACCTCGCGGTGGGCCGCATCTACCCGGCCCTCGGCCGCATTCGCGAGGTCTCGGCGATCCTCGGCGCCGCCGTCGCCGAGGTGGCCTTCAAGAGCGGGCTCGCCCGGGTGCCGAGACCGCAGGACGTGCTCGCGCACGTGAAGTCCAAGATGTGGGAGCCCATCTACCCCACCTACGTGAGCTGAAGCCTCGTGGAGCCGCCCGGGCCTTCGCGGCCCGGGCGGCCCCGGCCGACCCCTACGGCGCCGCCTGCGCGAGGAGCTCGCCGTAGCGCTCGAGGTCGACGTTGCCGCCGCTCACGATCACCCCGACCCGCTTCCCCGAGAGGGCGAGGACGCCTTCCAGCACCGCGGCGGCCCCCAGGCACCCGGTCGGCTCCACCACGAGCTTCATGCGCTCGCCGAAGAAGCGCATGGTCCGCACGAGCTGGGCGTCGCTCACGGTCACCACGTCCTCGACGAGGGCGCGGATGACCGGGAAGGTGAGCTTCCCCGCGTGCTGCGTCTGGGCGCCGTCGGCGATGGTCCTCGGCACCTCGATGTGGACGATCTCGCCGCGGCGGAGGGACTGGCGGACGTCGTCGCCCGCCTCGGGCTCGACGCCGATCACCTTGCACCGAGGGGAGAGGCGCCGCGCCGCCACTGCGCAGCCGGAGATGAGGCCGCCTCCCCCCAGGCAGACCAGGAGGTAGTCGAGGGGCCCGGCGTCCTCGAAGAGCTCCTTCGCCGCCGTCCCCTGCCCGGCCATGACGTGCGGGTGATCGTAGGGCGGGACGAGCGTCATCCCGCGCTCCCGGGCGAGGCGCCCGCCCAGCGCCTCGCGATCTTCCCGGTAGCGGTCGTACGGGATGACCTCGGCCCCGTAGCCCCTGGTGGCGGCGATCTTCTGGGCCGGCGCGTCGCTCGGCATGAGGATGGCGGCCGGCATGCCGAGGAGCCGGGCCGAGAGGGCGACGGCCTGGGCGTGGTTGCCGCTCGAGAAGGCGAGCACTCCACGCGACCTTTGCTCCGGCGTGAACTGGGCGAGCGCGTTGTAGGCGCCCCGGAACTTGAAGGCGCCCATGCGCTGCAGGTTCTCGCACTTGAAGAAGATCCGCGCGCCGGTGAGCTCGTCCGCGGTGCGCGAGGTCTCGACGGGCGTGCGGCGGGCCACGCCCTCGAGGCGCCTGGCGGCCGCCTCGACGTCCTCCGCTGCGATGGCCAGGGTCACCCGGTCCTCCCCGCGCACCGCCGGAGAGGATTCGCCAGGAGCGCGCACCTTGCCGGTACGGCCGAGCGGCCTCCTTGTCAACCGCCTCTTTCGTTCTCTCCCCCCCGGACGGCCGAGGGTGCCTCGAGGCGCCCCCGCTGAGGCTCGGGGCCCGCGCGCGGGGGGTGCCCCCTCACGGCCCCGCTCGCGAGGCCGAGGAGGAAGGTGATGTCGGCGCCGCGGTAGGGGTTGAGGACGTTCTCGATGACGCCCACCTCGAGCCTCGTCCCGCGCGAGAGGGCCAGCGTCACCCCGGCGAGCACGTAGGCGGTGGCGTCGTCGATCTCGTCGAGGCCGGTACCGGCAAGGGGTGAGAGGTGCAGGCTCGCCTGGAGCTGCAGGGCCACCCGGCGTGCGAGCTCCTCGGTGAGGCCGAGGTCGAGAGCGCCGTAGGGGCGGGTCTCGATGTGCACCGCGGGGAGGCTCGCGGCGGTGGGGACGAGGGCGTCGACCTCGAGAGCGAGGGCGGTCCTCGGGAAGCGCAGGCCGGCGAGGAGGCCGAATCCGACGTCGACCTCCTCGCTCCCGAAGGGCAGGCGGCCGGTGGGTAGCTTCAGCGCGGCCCTGAGGGCCAGATCGGCGCCGAGCGGCCTCGCCGGCAGCGCCACCTTGAGGGCGAGCCACGCGTCGCCGAGCCCCAGGTCGGCCCCGTCCCGGACGATGCCGCCCCCGTCCGGGCGGGTGAGCTCGTAGCGCGCGACGTTCCTCGCGAGGCCCTTGCGCTGCGGGTTCGCGGCGTCGAAGAAGCCCTCCACGACGTCGATGGGCCCGTCGAGGAACCCGCCGTAGTCGAGGACCAGCGGGAGAGCCGCCTCGGCCTCGATCCCCGACCCGAGGCCGTAGCGCACGAGGAGCGTGGGCTCGGCTGTCTCGACGTGTATGAAGAGCGCGAAGGCCTCGTTGCGGGCGGAGAGGAGGGAGTTCGAGTAGAGGAGGCGCAGCTCCATCTCGAGCTCCCGCTCCGGCAGGGGCTGCGGCCCTTCGAAAGGGAGTTCGAGGAACAGGCGGGCGAGCGGTGCCGGCTCCTGCCAGGGCAACGGCGGCGGGGGACCGTCCTCGATCGCCGCGCAGGGGTCCCCTCCGAGGATGGAGAGGCCGAGCGCGACGAGGGCCCTCAGGACGGGCCCGGAGAGGGGGCTCGCCCCCTCGTCCGTTCGGCGCCCCGACGAGCGGCTGCGCGAGAAGGGACCATCGCGCGCGGCAGACGAGCGTCCGGCCCTTCGCGAGCGCGGACAGGCCCACCTCGCCGGGGTCGGCGCGAGGGGGCGTTTCGCATTAGGCATAGCGCATGCCCTTCGATGCCCCAGCGCGTCTCCCGGAGCGGGAACGCGTCCTTGTCCGCGCCTCCTCCGACGTCGAGCGCCGCTTCATGACCCAAGTGTACGGCTGGATGACCGCCGGCCTCGCGCTGACGGCCTTCGTCGCGTACGCCGTGGCCGGGTCGCCGGCCGCGCTGCACCTCGTCATCGGCAACCGACTCGTCTTTTTCGGTCTCATCATCGCCGAGCTCGGGTTCGTCTTCGCGATCTCGGCCGCGGTGAATCGCCTCTCCGCGGCCGCAGCGGGCGGCCTGTTCCTGCTCTACTCGGCCCTGAACGGCGCCACCCTCTCGGTCGTCCTGCTCGTCTACACGGGGAGTTCGGTGGCGCTCGCGTTCGTCTGCACCGCCGGGACGTTCGGGGTGATGAGCGTCTACGGGTCCGTGACCCGCCGCGACCTCTCGAGCTTCGGGAGCTTCCTCTTCATGGGGCTCATCGGCATCGTCATCGCGAGCGTGGTCAACGTCTTTTTGCACTCCGGGATGATGTCCTTCGTCATCTCGTGCGCGGCGGTGGTGGTGTTCACCGGGCTCGCCGCCTACCACACGCAGAAGCTCCGCGCCCTGGCGCGGGCTGGCGGCGGGACCGCGGCCCTGCCGGTGAACGGCGCGCTCGCGCTCTACCTCGACTTCGTGAACCTCTTCCTCGCCCTCTTGCGCCTCCTCGGCAGCCGGCGCGACTGACGCCTTACCCTTGTCCCCGGCCGGGTGGGCCCTGACCTCGCCCGGTCGATCGCTCGCGAGCTCCTCGACAGGTCGCCTTTGAGCGGCTCTGCCCAAACGAGAGGATTGCGCCTTGCGTGCGGCCAGGGCCCTGGCCCGACTGGCTTGAACTACGAGCGTCGGCATTCCCGACAATCGACGTCATACGAAAGATAGCGCGAGGAATGAAGGGATCGATCCGCCCGAAAGCACGGCGTTCGAAGCCCTCTCTCCTCGTAAACCGGTGGGCGCGGGAGGAGGCTCGCGCATGCCGACGGTGGCGCGGATTCCCCTTCTGTTCCTTTATTCCGCGCACGAGCGGTCGTTTGGGCGCGCGCTCCTCACAGAAGAGCCCGACGCCGCTCATGGAGAGGAGCGCACATCCCCGCACGTCTCGTCCTCACGCCCCGTAACAAATGGGTGAAGAGCTTTCCATGGGCGGGTGAGAGCGGTACTCTCCTCACCTCACGTCGTGTTCGCGCCGGCCGCCCGACCGGCAGGTCATTCAGGAGCAGCACTCGAGGTCCGTCGTGGCTTTCAATATGCACTTGGAGTGGATGCTGGCCGGGAGCGCTTTGCTCATCAGGTACGACGGCGACCTCGACGAGCGGGCCACCCAGCGCATCGGGCGGTTGTGCGGCCGCCTGCGCAAGCTCGACCGGCTGGTGCTCGATCTCGGATCGGCCCGGGTGCTTCAGGACGCCGCGCTCGCCGCGCTCGTGCCGGTGCTCGCCACCCACAGCGCCTGCCGCGTGGCGGTGCGCGGGCTGTCGCGCCATCACGAGCGGCTCCTCCGCTACCTCTCGAGCGGAGCCGCCGAGGCCGCCACCCGCATGGAGTTCTGAGCGGGCGCCCGCGAGGGAGCCTGGGAGCTCGCCCAGGCCCTGCCCGCGAAGGGGCGCTCGCCTTTCCTCGGGCCGCCGCCCGCGCGCTGCGGATTCCGGTGGACCCGGCGCGAAGGCCTCAGCTGAACTCGCCGCGGATGTAGTCCCGCGTGTGCTTCTCGCGCGGCGCCTCGAAGAGCACCTTCGACGGGCCGAACTCCACCAGGTAGCCGGTGCGCCCGCCCTCGGTGGTGTCGACGTACATGAAGCCGGTGTTGTCGGCCACCCGCTGCGCCTGCTGCAGGTTGTGGGTCACGATGGCGATGGTGTAGCGGCTCTTCAGCTCCAGCATGAGCTCCTCGATCTTGCGGGTGGCGATGGGGTCGAGGGCCGAGCACGGTTCGTCCATGAGCAGGACCTGCGGCTCGGTGGCGATGGCGCGCGCGATGCACAGGCGCTGCTGCTGGCCTCCGGAGAGGGAGAGGCCGCTCTTGTGGAGCTTGTCCTTCACCTCGTCCCACAGTGCGGCACGGCGCAGGGCGGCCTCCACGCGCGGTGCGTGGTCGCCGCGGTAGCCGTTCACCCTGAGGCCGAAGGCCACGTTGTTGTAGATGCTGGTGGCGAAGGGGTTCGGCTGCTGGAAGACCATGCCGATGTAGCGGCGCACCGCCACCGGGTCGACCGTGCGGTCGTAGATGTCCTTGCCGGCGAAGCGCACGTGGCCCTCGAAGCGGAAGCCGCGCACGAGGTCGTTCATGCGGTTGAGGCAGCGCAGCACGGTGCTCTTGCCGCACCCCGACGGCCCGATGAAGGCGGTGATGCTGTTCTTCATCACCGGGATCTGGGTGTCGCGCACGGCGCGGAAGGCCCCGTAGTAGAGCTCGCGGATGTGGCAGTCGATGACGACCTCCGGGGGGCGCGCCGCGTCGCCAGGGGTGGTCAGGGCTTGCATGGGCATGGCTTCTCCTTCACGAGACGATCTGCCGGCGCGAGAGGCTCTGGCCGATGAGGTTGGCGCCGAGCACCATCAGCACCAGCACCAGCGCGGCCGCCCAGGCCAGCTCCACCTGGTTCTGGAAGGGCATGCCGGCGAAGTTGTAGATGAGCACCGCCAGCGAGGCGGTGGGGTGCATGGCGTCGAGGTGCCCGCGGTTGAGGAGCCAGTAGTTCGAGAAGAGGGCGGTGAAGATGAGGGGGGCGGTCTCGCCGGCGGCCCGTGCCACCGCCAGCATGATCCCGGTGAGGATGCCGGGCAGCGCGGTCGGCAAGAGCACCATGAAGGCGACCTGGGCCGAGGTGGCCCCCATCCCGAGGGCCGCCTCCTGCATCTTCGGCGGCACCGCCCGCAGGGCATCCTCCGAGGTGAGGGTCACGGTGGGCAGCATGAGGATGGAGAGCGCGATGGCGCCCGCCACCGCCGAGAACCCGCCGGTGAGGAGCACCACCGCCCCGTAGGCGAAGACCCCGGCCAGGATCGAGGGGAAGCCGGTCAGCACCTTGGCGGCGAAGCGCACCCAGGTGGCGAGGCGGCCGCTCCGGTCGCGCGAGAGGTAGACGGCGGTGAGGAGGCCGAAGGGCACGGTGATGAGGGTCGCGAGCCCGACCATGAAGAGCGAGCCCACGATGGCGTTCCCGAAGCCGCCCCCGCTCTCGAGCGGCGCCGGGGGGAGCTGCGTGAAGAGGGCCAGGCTCAGCTTCTTGCCGCCGCGCCAGAAGAGCATCCAGACGACCGAGAAGAGCGGGAAGAGCGCGAGGAGCGTGGTCGCGGTGACCATCACGTCGAGCGCGACCCCCACCAGCGTGCGCGGCCGGCGCAGCGAGCGCTCGAGCTGCGGGAAGTCGATGCCGGCGAAGGGGTTCGGATCGGGGGCGGTGGCCACGGTGGCGTCGGGTGTCACGAGTGCGCCCCCTCGAACTGGCGCGAGGCGCGCTGCAGGATGACGGCCCCGATCACGTTCACGAGGAGCGTGATGCCGAGCAGCACCAGCGCCGCGTACATGAGCACCGTGACCTGCTTGGGGCCGGCCTCGGGGAAGGTGTTGGCGAGCAGCGCCGCCAGCGTGTTGGCGGGGGAGAAGAGCGAGACGCTGATCCGGTTGGCGTTCCCGACCAGCATGGCGAGGGCCATGGTCTCGCCGAGCGCCCGCCCGAAGGCGAGCACGATCCCGCCGAAGATGCCGCGCGCGGCGGTGGGCAGGATCACCGCGAAGATGGTCTCCCAGCGGGTGGCGCCGAGCCCGTAGGCCGCCATCCTGAGCTTGGGCGGGACCGCGATGAGCGCGTCCCGGCTGATGGCGGTCACCGTCGGCATGATCATGATGCCGAGCACCAGCACCGCCGGCAGGACGCCCGGCCCTGCGAGGTCGGTGCCGAAGAGCGGGATCCAGCCGAGGTTCCCGTGCAGCCAGGCTGCGGCGGGGCGGATCATGGGGATGACCACGAAGATGCCCCACAGCCCGTAGACCACGCTCGGGATGGCCGCCAGGAGGTCGACCAGGTTCTTGAGGAGCTGCTCGACGCGCTCGGGGAGCTTCGACCACCCGGGCCTGAGCTCGAGGTGGAGCATGCGGAGCATCCCGTAGATGGCCTGCGACAGGTAGCCCTCCACGAGGTACACCGCCGCCGCCAGCCCGAAGGTGGTGCCGACCACGAGGCCCAGCCCCGAGGTGTAGAGGGTGCCCCAGATCTCGGGGAGGATGGCGTAGCGGCCCTGGTTCTGGTCCCAGGTGGTGCCGGTGAGGAAGCCCGCCCCGTAGGCGCGCATGGCCGGCACCGCGGTGAGGGCGATGCGCAGGACGATGAACACCACCAGGACGAGGAGGAGCGCCGCCACCCCCTGGCAGAGCCGCCGGAAGCTCCGGTCCACGGCGAGCTGCAGCCGGGAGGGGGGCCGTGAGATCGCGTCGGCCATGGCTAACCCGCGGTCACGTTCGCGAGCGCCGCCTTGAGCCGTTCGACCACCGCCGCCGGGAGCGGGATGTAGCCGAGCGCCTCGGCGTCCTTCTGGCCGTCGGTCATCCCGTAGGTGAGGAGGTCGACGAGGGCGTCGTGCTTCTTCTTGTCCGGGTACTTCTTGTAGACGAGCATCCAGGTGTAGGTGACGATGGGGTAGGAATCCTTGCCGTCCGGGTCGGAGGCCCAGACGATGAGGTTGTCCGGCAGGACCGCGTTCGCGAGCGCCGCCTGCCCCGAGGCGGTGCTGGCGTCCACGTAGGCGCCGGCCTTGTTCTCGAGCGTGGCGGTGGGGAGCGCCTGGCTCTTGGCGTAGCCGTACTCCACGTACCCGATGGAGCCCGGGGTGGTCTTCAGGGCGGCGGTGACGCCCTCGTTGCCCTTGGAGCGCGTGCCGACCGGCCAGTTGGGCATGGTGCTGAAGCCCGGGCTCTTGGCGAAGGCCTCGCTGATGGCGCTGAGGTGCCGGGTGAAGACGAAGCTCGTGCCGCTGGCGTCGGCGCGCTCCACCACGTTGATGGGCAGGTCGGGGAGCTTCAGGTCGGGGTTCGCCTGGGCGATGAGGGGGTCGTTCCACTTCTTCACCTCACCGAGGAAGATGCCGGCGTAGGCCTTGCGGGAGAGCTTCAGCGCCTTCACGTCGGGCAGGTTGTAGGCGAGCACGATGGCGCCGGCGGTCATGGGAAAGAGCTGGGCGCCCACGTCCACCCGCGCGATCTCCTCGGGGGTCATGGCGGCGTCGCTCGCGCCGAAGTCGACCGTCTTGTCGATGAAGCTCTTCACGCCGCTGCCGCTCCCGACCGACTGGTAGTCGACCTGGACGTTGGCCTTGCTGGCGCTGAAGGCCTTGAACCACTTCTGGTACAGGGGCGCCGGGAAGCTCGCCCCCGCACCCTGCAGGCGGACCATGTCCCCGCTCGACGCGGAAGAGGCGTTCGCCGCCCCCGGAGCCTTCGAGGCGTCGGAGCAGGCGACGGCGGCCGCCAGGAGGGCGGCGAGGGAGAGGGTGCAGGTCTTGGTCATAGAGTTCTCTCGCGATTCGACGGGCCGGCTCGCCCTCGAGGACGCGGCGGTGGATCTTGGCGGTGAGCCGTGGAGCAAGGTCTAGCGGAAGGCGGCCCGGTTTTTTGCGTCAGCGCCGTGACGTTTCTGTGTCTGGACGGCGGAGGCCTTGCGCTTCGCCCGGGCGGTACGAGCGGCGCAGCCGGCTCTGCCCCGGAAAGGTCGGCGCGGGGCCCAAGGCTCGCGCGGCCCTCAGCGGCCGGGTGGGCTCGCCCTCGCTGCTCGCCCGCCCCTCGCACCTGTGCGGGCCCCCGTGCGATGCCGCCGAGGACCGCCCGCGAGAGCCCCCGTGCGAGATCGGCCTCGAATTCGAGCTTCGCCCCGGCGAGGAAGGCGAGGGCGTAGAGGAACAGGGGGCCGGCGATGGTCGCGCAGGCGAGGTCGACGGCGAGGCCGCGCCGGAGCTCGCCGCGGGCGTGCGCGCGGCGGACGAGTCCGCGCAGCTCCTCGAGGCGGGGAGCGAGGAGGTGGGCTCGGTAGAGGGCGAGGAGCTCGGGGTCGCCCGCGAGCTCGCCCTTGGTCCGCATGAGCCTCGCCGCCGCCCGCCGCCCGCCGGGAGCGCCGAGCGACCTCTCGAAGAGCGCGCAGCAGTCGGCCTCGAGGCTACCCAGGTCCGGCGCGGGGCTCGCCTACCCGAGGGACCGGAGGAGGTCCCGGGCCACGGCGGCCTTCGCGGGCCAGCGCCGGTAGAGGGAGACCTTGGAGACGCCGGCCCGCGCCGCGATGGAGGCCATGCTCATGCCGCGGTAACCCCGCCTCGAACTCCTGGCGGGCGGCCGCGAGGAGAGCGCGATCGACGGCGGCGCTGCGAGGTCGTCCGCGCGGCCTCCTCGGGCGGGGTTCCTTCGCCATGGGGCCTCCAGGGGCTCGCCCGACGCCAGCGTTCCAGGACGGCCTCCACCTCGAAGCCCTTCTCCCGGGCCAGCGCCCGCGCTTCAGGGCGGCGCGACCGGCGAGGCCCGGGCCGGCTTCGTCGGGGCGCCGAGACCGCTCGCGTCCCCCACCGCGACCGCCCGCGCCTCCAGCCGCGCTCGCGTTCCAGGAAGGCGCGGAACTCCGCCAGCCGGTCGGTGCCGATGAGGTCGACCCCCGCGGCGAGCATGAGCCGCCAGGTCTCGGGACGCTCCGGGGCCTCGTAGAGGCGCAGGCGCCGCCCGAGCCGGTGGATGCGCTCGACGAGCGCCCTCAGCCGCTCGCCAGCGTCGCCCGCGCCGGAGGCCCCGGCGGCGAGGGCCTCGTCGAAGGTGAGCGCGTACCAGGTCCAGCGGCGGTCGGCCGGCGGGTCCAGGGCGCCGAGGAGGTTGCTGTCGCGGCAGGCGTAGCGGAGGCGATGTCCGTCCGTGTAGCGCTTCTTGGCCTCCTCGTCGCCGGTCAGGACCACCACCACCGGGCCCGGCAGCACCGCCTCGTCGGTGAAGACCGTCAGCATGGGGAAGCGCGACAGGACGCCGTGAAGCTCGTCGGTCAGGGCCGGGCGGGCGTCCTTGAGATCGATCCACAGGTAGAACGGCTCGCCGTCCCCGTAGACCGATCCCAGGCGATCGACCCGGGCCTGCAGCGGACCGAGGTAGAGCTCCTCGAGCCCACCCCGGCTCAGGAAGGGGAGGTGAGCGACCGGCAGCTGCCCGTCCCCCCACCACACGTCGGCCTCGACGCTCGCGAACCCTGCCTGGAGCGCGTCCTTGAGCGGTGCACGCTGCTCGTAATCGTTGTGGGAGTGCGCGACCTTAAGGTACGCGCGGGCTGCGAGCCCATCGTAAGCGGCCGCCTGGCAGAGCGTCGCCATCGCCAGCGCGGTGAGGATCATCGCGCCTCTTCTTATGGCACGAGACGGAGGGCGGTGCGTGAGGCTTGGGCGAGGATGTCGTGACTCGCTTTCACGCGCAGCTCACCCCGCCGTCACCGGGAAGAGGCCGTCGGCGGCCGGACCGTCCGCCCCCCTGCCCTCCGGACGGGCGACCGCCCCTTCAGCCTCCCGGGCGGCTCGTCCTCCTCGGCCGAGGCGGCCTCGTCTCCAAGCGGGGTGGCGGCTCGTCCTCCGCGTGCCCACCGTGAAGGGATGGCGACGCCGATGAAGACGCGGACCGCAGGCGTGCTCCTCTTCCCGGGCTTCGAGCCGCTCGACGCCTTCGGGCCCATGGAGGCGCTCGTCATCTCGGAGTGGCCCCCGGGCGCTCCGGGGGAGGCTCCACCCTTCCGCGTGGTCACCCTCGCGCAGGGGACCGCCCCGCTCGCCATGCGCGGGGGGGCGCGCGTCGTCCCCGACCACGCCCTCGCGAGCTCTCCCCCGCTCGACCTGCTCCTCGTCCCGGGGGGACCAGGCACCCGCACCGAGCACAAGAACCCGGCGCTGCTCGGCTTCATCGCCGAGAGGGCCAGGACCGCGGAGGTGGTCTGCTCGGTCTGCACCGGCGCTGCGCTCCTCGCGTGCGCAGGCGTCCTGTCGGGCCTCCCGGCCACCACCAACCGACGGGCCTTTGACTGGGTGGTGTCGGTCTCGCCGCCGGACATCCACTGGGACCGGACGCGACGGTGGGTGGACGCCGGGGTGGTGGTGACCTCCGCCGGCGTTTCGGCCGGCACCGATATGGCCCTTCACCTCGTGGAGCGGTTCCTCGGCGGCGAGGCCGCCCGGGCGGCTGCGTCCCGGATGGAGTATCATTGGGAGCCGGACGGCGCCGACCCACATTGAGACCTGCGGTCTTGCCGAGGTGGCCTTCGCGGTTACCCACCCCTATCGGTCCGTTCGGCGGGCTTTGGTCGGGGGGGGGCCGCCGCGACCTTCGGGGTACTCCATCGCTGGCCAGGACCCGCGAAAGGCGCGGCGCCGCTAAACCTCGCGGTACCGCGGGTCGTCTCGCAGGCGTATGCTCGATTGATGCGCGACGAACCAGAACTCGATCTCCGGGTCACCCAGCTTTTGGCGGTGGCCGAGAGCCTCGCCGACGCGCGCCGATCCCTCCTCCGGGCGGCGCGCATCCCGTCCGCGTTCTCGGGCGAGCTGCGCGCCCTCCTATTGGTGGTGGCGGACCTCGACCGTCGCGTCCTGAGGGCGGCTCACTAGGTCCGCTTCCAGGCCAGCACCACCACCGCGGCCGCCGCGCACCACACCGCCACCGAGCCGCCCAGGGCCAGGGCGAGCCTCACGCGGTCCACGAGGAAGTAGAGCGTGGCGAAGTAGAGGAAGAACGGCACGAGCCCCCACATCCCGAAGAGGATGGTCGACTTGAGCTCGGACACCGACCGCTCGGTCCCCACGATGTAGTGGGCCATGAGCGCGAAGGTCGGGAAGAGCGGCAGCAGGCCGGCGAGGTAGTAGTTCCGCGAGCGTGAGACGAGCCCGATGAGGAGGACGATGACGCCGCCCAGCACGGCCTTGGCGATGAGGTTCATGGTCGGCGGGAGCTAGCGGGACCTCGCGAGCCGGGGCCGCGCGGCCTCGAGCCGAGGTACGCCTCGCCCACTCCTATCGCGGGCGCCCCCGGTCTGGCAACGCCCGGGGAGCGGGCGAGGCCGCGCCGGCCAGGGCCTTGTGCCCTCAGGTCGCGACCACCGCCGCCCCGGCCCGCGCGGCCCGCCGCTCGCGCCAGAGGAGCGCCGCCGGGAGCAACACCACCGCCGAGAACAGGCAGCACGCCTCCCCGAGCACGGCCACCAGGCCGAGGCTCCGGATGGCCTGGTTGATGCTCCCGAGGAGCGCCAGGTAGGAGAGCATGGTGGTGAGGCTGCACAGCACCACCGCCGAGCCGGTGTGGCGTAGCGCGGTGAGGACCTCCTCGCCGAGTGCGCAGCGCTGGGTGACGTTGAGCGCGTAGTCGACCCCGATGCCGAAGGTCACCGGGAGCGCGACGAAGTTGATGAAGTTGAGCCGGACGCCGAGGAGCTCCAGGAGGGCGAGCACCAGGGCCACCCCGGCGAGGAGGGCACCCAGGACCGCCGCCACCCACCCGCCCCGGCGGAAGGTGAGCACCACGGCCACCACCGTGAGGCCGAACGAGGCCGAGAGGACGAGCGGCAGGTCGCGGAGGACCGCCTGCAGGATGTCGGCGAAGATCACCGCCCGGCCGGAACCGCGCACGACCTCGCCGCCGGGCAGCGCGGTCTCGCGGAAGGCGTCGGTGAAGCGGAGCAGGTAGTGCAGGTCGCTGTCGTCCTCGCCGGCGGTGGGCTCGAGGTAGAGGACGCGACCGCGCGTCCCGTCCACCTCGCTGTAGGGGCGAGCGACCTCCTCGGGCAGGTCGGCGAGGCCGTAGGGCCCCAGGTCCGGCGGCGGGAGGAGCGGGGCCACCTCGGCCCAGTCGGCGTCGGAGAGGAGGCCGGCTCGACGCGCCTCCCGCAGCGCACGGGCGATGTCCTTCAGGAGGGGGAGCTTGCGAGCCTGGTCGGGCGCCACCAGGTCCTGGAGGGCGTGCACCGCCTCGAACGGCCTCGCCCCCGCCGGTGCGCGGTCGCGGCGCGCCTCGAGCGCCCTCTCGAGCGGGACCACCTGGTCGAGGCGGTCGGCGAGGACCACCATGCTGCTCTCCAGGCGGGCGCCCAGGATCTCCCGCGCGCGCGCCGAGGCGCGGTAGAGCGCGCTCGCCTCGCCGAGGTCGTTCTGCATCCGGCGCGCGTCGTACTCCAGCCGGTCGTGTCGCAGGTACTGCACGGCGAGGGCCGCGCTCGCCGCCGAGAGGAGCGCTCCGGCGATGGCGATGGTGGCCGGGCGGCGCTGGACCACGGCCGCCAGCAGGTGGCCGGCCCGGAAGCCGCGGCGCGTCCTCCCCTCGGCGGGGCGGATGCGCTCCGCCAGCACCAGGAGCGGCGGGACGGTGGCGTAGGTCGCGACCCAGCACAGGAGCATCCCCGCGCCGCCGATGAAGGCGAAGTGCTTCAGGCCGAGGAAGCTCGTGAGGCCGAGCGAGCCGTAGGCCGCCGCGGCGGCCAGGGCCGCCCCGAAGGTGGGGAGCCAGGTCCCGGCGGTGGCGGTGTGCGTCGCCCGGGCCACCTCCGCCCCGCCGCCGCGCGCCTCCAGGTAGCGCGCGGCGTAGATGATCCCGGCGTTGATCCCGTTGCCCGCCACGATGCTGACCAGGAAGGCGCTCGCGAGGTTGAGGTGTCCGATGACGAGCTCGGTGAGCCCGAAGGTGAAGGCGAGGCCGGCGGCGATGGCGCACCCGAGCGCCGCCACCACCCGCAGGTGCACGAAGAAGAGGAACACCACCAGGAGCACCAGCGCCACGCCGACGCCGCCCACCGTGGCGAGATCCTTCTTGACCGCGCCGAACTCCGAGAGTCCGGTCACGAGGTCGCCCGCGTAGGCCGCGCGGACGGTGGGCGTGCCTTCGAGGGCGGCCGCGGCGACGCGCCGGACCTCGTCGTAGGCTGCCCGGGCCGCCTCGAGCCGCCCGGGCGGCAAGCTGGTCCGGACGAGGACCACCGCCGCGCTCCCGTCGCGCGCCTCGAAGAAGCCGTCGGGGTAGCGCTCCTCGGCCTCCCGGAGCGCCGGCTCGGCCGGCAGGAGGCGGGCCCGCAGGGCGTCGGCGCCCGGGAACGCCAGGGGCTCGTCCTCGAGGCCGAGGTCGAGGCCGGCCGCGCGCAGCTCGGCGCGGCCCTTGAGCTCCCTCAGCTCGTCCGCCAGCGCCCGCAGCTTCTCCTCGGACGCGAAGAGCCCGAGGCGCGGCCGCAGGAACTCGCGCAGGGTGTGGATCCCGCTCCGGGCGTCGACGAGCCAGGGCGGCCGCACCCGCTCGAGCGCCTCCGCCACCCCCCGCGAGGCGCGGCGGAGCTCCTCCCGCGCTCCCCCCTCGAGCACGATCGAGATGATCGAGCCCTGCGCCAGCCTCGCTCGCAGGCGACCGAGCTCGACGACGCTCGGC
>DATJVF010000085.1:0-8305 GCA_035501995.1 Anaeromyxobacteraceae bacterium | reverse complement strand
ACCGCCTCGCCGTCGAGCAGCACGGTGCACGCCCCGCACTGCGCGATCCCGCAGCCGAACTTGGTCCCGGTGAGCCCCAGCGTGTCGCGCAGCACCCATAGCAGTGGAGTCTCGGGGGCTACCGCGACGGTGTGCCTGCCTCCGTTCACGAGAATCGTCATCGCTCGCATAGCGTCCTCTGGCGGTCGATCGTAGGAGGGGGCTCCCGCCTCCGGGCGTCTCGGAAGGGGTTCCCCCTGCACGGAAGGTGGGGTAGACCCGGAGAGGAAGGCGCCCCGCGCGGTGGCGCCCGTCGCCCGAGCCGCGAGGGCCCCCGCTCGCGCTGGCGCACGACGATGGAGCGCGCGAGGCCTCTAGCCGCGACCTGACGGCCGCGGGGCCCTCGCGACGAGCACCGTCGCACAGGCCTGGCGGACCACCTGCTCGGCCACCGAGCCGACGACGAAGTGCCGCACGCCCCTGCGCCCGTGGGTCCCGAGCACGATGAGATCGACCGACCGCTCCCTGGCGAAGCGGAGGATCTCCTCGGCGGCATGTCCCGACGGCATGACCGCCGTGACCTTCAGGCCGGCGAGGTGCTCTGCGTCTCGTCGCCACGCTTCGAGCTTCTTCTCCGCTTCGCCCATGAGCTCCTCGTAGATCGCGGGGGGCGAGACGAACAGGGTCTCCGAGGCCGCCCGGGGAGCCTGGTAGACGTGGACCAAGATGAGCTCGGCTGCGAACCTCCGCGCCAGGTCGGCCGCCTCCTCCAGGGCGAGGCGGGAGGACTCAGAGAAGTCCACCGCGCAGCAGATGGTCTTCCAGGCGGGCATGGCGCACCTCCGGCCCCGAAGGCGATGGTACTCCTCGGCCGAGCTGGTCCTCGCGGCTGGTGGGGGACGCCCCTGGGTGGCAGCGCTCCCAAGCCTCACCCATTGGAGCGTGCGTCCGCCCGAGCGACTGGGGAGCCTCGCGCGCCCCGCCGGACTCGGGCGAACTGAGCGCCTGGGCCCGCGCTCACCGCCCCCCGCGCATCGCCGCGCCGGGCGCCGCGCCCTCCCCTCTTGCGGCCGGCCGCCGCTGGTGGGCCGGTGCGCAGGTGCGCCTTCCTCTCCCACCTCGCCGGCCGATGTAAGCCCCGGGCATCTCTTCTTCGGACCCTTCGCCGGGGAGGTACCCCACGGTCATGTCACGTGATCCGATCGGTCCGAGGTGCTAGTTATCGGACAGTCAAAGAGCGGGGGTCGTCGAGTCGTGTTCGAGCGCATCGACCGGATCCGGGAACAGGCTGCCACCACGCTCCGCGAGATCGCGAAGCGGGGCGGACGCGACTCGGTGGTCTACGCCGACAGCCAGAAGACGTGGCGGGACCGGGAGCGCGCGGCGTCGCTATCGCTCGTGCGCGGCGATTTCGGCCGGGCCGAGTGGGTGATGCGGGAGGGCCTCGAGGTGCTCGTGCAGGCGCGGCGATCGCTCGGCCCGAGGGGCTCGCCGCTCGCCTTGCTGCGGGCCCTCCTCACGCGCCGGGACGCCTGTGCCGGCCGCGGCGAGGGGCTGGCGGTCTAGGGCCCCGCGGACCGCTGTCGGATAAGATGAAGCGGCCAGTTCATGGCCGACGACACCAAGAGCGCCGCCTGTGCGAAGTGCGGGTACCCCCGCCGAGCCGGGACCAGCGAGTGCCCGCGATGCGGCGTCATCTTCGACAAGCTCCGCGCCGCGTCGCCGTCGGCGCGCGCCGGGCCGGCGCGTGGGCCGGCCCGGCCCACGGTGCGCACCCCCTCGTCCTACGTCTCGCCGGCGGCGCTGGCGCGGTTCCTCCTGCTCGCGGCACAGACCCTGGAGGCCGGGCTGACCTTGCGCTCCCTCGCCACCACCCCCGCCCCTTGGGGCTGGCCGAGGCGCCTCCTCGCGAGGGTTCGGGCCGACCTCCTCGCGGACGCTTCGCTCGTGCGGAGCCTCGGCGAGCAGGGCCTGCTCGACCGCGGCCTGCTCGCGCTCCTCGGCGCCCGGGAAACCCAGGGCGAGCTCCCCGCCGGCCTCAGGGCCGCCGCCGAACTCCTCGACCACCGCGCCAAGCTCCGCGCCGGCCTCCTCCTGGCGCTCGCCTACCCGACCTTCCTCGTCGTGGCGGCGGCCGCGCTGGTGCCGCTCCCGCTCGCCTTCACCCAGGGTTGGGGTGGCTACCTCATGAGGGTGGGGCCGGTCCTCCTGGGCGTGGCGGCGCTCGCGGCCCTGGTGGGCTTCGTCCTGCCGCGGCTGGGCCGGGAGGGGAGGTTCCTGCGCGCCGTGCGAGCGGTCGGGTACCGGCTACCCGTCCTCGGGCCGGCCGGCCTCTCGAGCGCGCTCGCGGCCCTGGCGGGCGTCCTCGGCGGTTGTCTCAAGGCCGGGCTGCCGGCCCGCGAGGCCCTGGCGCTCGCCGCGGAGAGCGCCGACCACCCCGCCTTCGCGGAGGCATCGGGGCGCCTCACCGCACGGCTCGAGGAGGGCGCCACGCTCGCCCTCGCGCTGGGCGCCGTGCCGGCGATCCCGATCGACTTCCTCGCCGAGGTGGACGCGGCCGAACGCTCGGGTACGCTCGACGAGGTCCTGCCAGCCCTCGGGGAGCGACACGCTCGGAGGGCCAGGTTCCTCTGGATGCTCGCCGCGGCCCTGGCGAGCGCGGCCGTCTTCGCGGTCGTGCTCGCCACCCTCGCCTTCGAGGTGGTGAGCGGCTGGATGCGGATCCTGCGAGAGCAGGGGCAGGCCGTCGACCGCCTGTCGGGATAGCGGCCGCGCAAAGGCGCGGCCGGCCTTTCCCCAAGTGAGTCCTCCCGGCCGCGTGAGCGCCCCCGGGTCGACCCTGCGCTATCCTCGCGCCATGAAGATCACCGTGCTCTCGAACGGCCCGCTCCTCATCAGCGGCGCCCCCGAGGTCGTCGACGCCTCCGGCAAGCCCTTCGATCTCGGCGGCAAGCCCACCGTGGCCCTCTGCCGCTGCGGTGGCTCCCAGAACAAACCCTTCTGCGACGGCGCGCACAGGGCCTCCTTCCGCGCCCAGGACTCCGCGCCGAGGAGGTAGCCTTTCCCCGCCGACGCTACTCGAGGCCGTCGCCACGCCCCTCGAGGGACGCGGCGACCTCAGGCTCCCGGGAGCGGCAGTACCCGAGGATGCGGGCCTGCGAGCCGGTCAGCCCGCGCAAGGTGACCTTGGCTCCCCCTAGCTCGTGGAGGCACAGCGAGAGCGGCCAGAGGGCCGCCACCTCGAACTCCCGGACTTCCTTGAAGTCCAGGGTGACCCTGGGGAGCGACCCCCGCGACGCCAGGGCCCGTGACAGGCGCTCGGCCTCCGCCACTCCGAAGTGGGCGCCGAGCTGCACGTTGAGCGAGCCTTCCCGGGCCTCGACCTCCATCCCGGGCCCGAACGGCACCGCGGCCCGCGACCGTGACGACTTGTCGGCCGGCATGGTGCACCCAAAGCCAGGGTCGGGCCCGGCGAGCCCATGTCAAGTGCGACACGCTGACGCGTCGGAGCGGGGTGGCGGGCGTCCGGGCGTTCCCCGAGCGGGCGAGAGGCTGGCAGAGAGGCGAGGGGCGTGCCACCTTCTGCCGGCACGGCCAGCTCCGGCGCTGGCCGCGAGGCTTGGAGAGGTGGGCGGGACTTGAGAAGGACCTTCACCCGAGGGCCGGGCTCGACCGGGCCGCCCACCGCCCTCGTCCGCGGGGCGCTCCGCGGCGCGCTGACCCTGGCGGCTCTCGGGTGGGCGAGCATGGCCTCACCCTCCGACCTCCCGGCGAGCGACGCGGGCCGCTACGCGCTGCACGGTACCTCGCACGTCGCCGGGACCAGCCTCGGGGCTCGCGTCGTGGCGGCCGACCTCCTCGCCGAGGTCGGGCCGGGGCGGTCGGCGAGCGAGGTGCGGGTGAAGCTCGTCTGGCATGCCTACCGCTGCGAGCTCACCGCGCAGATCGCCGCGGGCGACCTCGCCTTCCCGGACGGACAGACCTGCCTCATCGAGGTCCTGGAGCCCGAGGCGCGCGGCCGCGTCGAGGCGCGCCTCACCTCCGGCCGGGGCCGGCTGCAGGGGGGCGAGCTCGAGCTCGAGCTCAGCTTCGAGGTGGCGGGCGCCCTGCAGACCCACCTCGCCGCGCGCCGGGTCACCGTCCTCGGTACCGAGCTCGAGGTGCCGGACGCCTGGATGCCCGAGCTCCCGGTGAGCGGCCGGGTCACCTCCTCGGCCCGGGGTCGCCGGGAGCCGCCCTGACCGGCTCCGGGGGGCGCCGCGGCACGGGAGCGCACAGTGGCGCCGGTGGCAGGACAGCGGAACCGGGCCGAGGCGAAAAGGCGCAGTGGACGGAGAGGGGGCGCGCGGCGCACCATGAGGGCCGCCAGGAGGTGCCTCGTGACCAACGACCCGTCTCGCCCGCTGCGCCCCCAGACTCAGATCATGACCAAGGGTTACGACCCCCAGCTGTCCGAGGGCGCGGCCGTGCCACCGGTGTTCCGCACCTCCACCTTCATCTTCAAGAAGGCCGAGCAGGGCAAGCGAGCCTTCGAGATCGCCTACGGCCTTCGGCCGGTCGAGCAGGGGGAATCGCCCGCCCTCATCTACACGCGCGTCAACAACCCCAACTGCGAGATGGTCGAGGACCGGGTGGTGGCCTGGGACGGCATGCAGTCGTCTCTGCTCTTCTCCTCGGGCATGAGCGCCATCTCCTGCACTTGCCTCACCTTCCTGCGGCCGGGCGACAGCGTCATCTTCTCGGACCCGGTCTACGGCGGCACCGAGTACCTGTTCCGGCATCTGTTGCCCCAGTTCGGCATCAGCGGCCGGCCGTTCCCGGCCGGGAGCAGGGAAGGGGTGATGGAGGAGCTCGTGGCCTCCGACCCCACCGTGAAGCTCATCTACCTCGAGTCGCCGGCCAACCCCACCAACGTGCTCACCGACATCGGCGCCGCGCGGCGGATCGCCGACCGGCACTCCCGCGGCGGCCGCCAGGTCCGCGTCTTCGTCGACAACACCTTCATGGGGCCCATCTTCTCGCGCCCGCGCAAGCTGGGGGCCGACGTCATCCTCTACTCCGCGACCAAGTTCATCGGGGGCCACTCCGATGTCGTGGCCGGGATCGCCATGGGTTCACGCGAGGTCATCGACCAGGTCCGGGCCATGCGCACCATCCTCGGCTCGAACTCCGACCCCGACACCGCCTGGCTCATCCTGCGCAGCCTCGGCACCCTGCAGCTGAGGATGGAGAAGCAGCAGGAGAACGCTCGCAGGCTGGTGGCGTTCCTCGACGGCCACCCCAAGGTGGAGCGGGTGGCCTACCCCGGCCTTTCCAGCATGGGGGAGTACCAGGCCAAGCTGGCCGAGACCCAGCTCGAGGGGACGGGAAGCCTCATCAGCTTCGAGGTGAAGGGCGGCGAGCGCGAGGCCTTCCGGCTCCTCGACTCCTTGAAGCTCTTTCACCTCGCGGTGAGCCTGGGCGGGATCGAGAGCCTCATCGAGCATCCGGCCAGCATGACCCACTCCGACATGACGCGCGAGGAGCGCCAGGCGGCCGGGATCGGCGAAAACATGATCCGGGTCTCGATAGGCCTCGAGGACCCGGGCGACCTCGTCGAGGACATGCGGCGCGCGCTCGACGCGCTGTGAGCCGCGGCGAAGCCGCCTTCAGGGGCCTTCGGCGCCCGCAGCGTGGGCTCCCGCCGACCCGTAGAGCGGGGTGGCCCGGGCGCCCGAGGGCACCTGGTTCAGGGCGCCGCAGGCACAGGAGAACACGAACCTCCGGAACAGCCCCGGCGGCACGCCGATCGCGAGCAGCTGCCCGCACCGGCCGCAGGTGTAGTCCACCTCGCCCGCGCCTCGGTAGGGGACCGAGCCGTCGCGGCGGTGCGGGATGACAAAGCCCCTCGCCTCGCTCGCCTCGAGCACCTCGAGGGCCACGCGCGCGCGCGCTCCCAGCCCGTTTCGGCGCGAGAATCTTCCCGTGTTCATGATGTCCGCTCCGGAAACCGCAATCCTACCTTGGCGCCCAATCCGCGCATTACCGCGTCCGTGGGGCATGAGGTGGGATGTCGCGGCCGATGTGACCGCCAGGACCCCGATGGTGACCCCGGGCGTCCCCGTCGCGGCGGGAGCCGGCGGCGCGGGCCTGGAGGCCGTATGGTACCTTCGGGGCTCGCCCGGAAGGCCAGGGCGGGCCGCACCCGTCGCCCGGCTAGCCGCGCAGCGCGATGGCCGCGAAGGCGGCCGTGGTCTCGCGGATCCCCTTCTCGACCGGAAGGCGCTCCATGCTGGAGGCGCCGACGAACCCCTGCACCGGCACCTCCTCGAGCACGGCGCGCACGTCCTCCGGCGAGGCGATGGGGCCGCCGTGGCAGAGCACGATGATGCGGGGGCTCACCTTCCGGGACGCCTCCATCATCGCCCCGATGCGCGAGGCCGCCTCGGAGAGGGTGAGGGTCTTCCCCGCCCCGATCGCCCCCCCGGCGGTGAGTCCGACGTGCGCCAGGAGCACGTCGCACCCGGCCCCGGCCATGCGCGCGGCCTCGTCGGGGGAGAAGGCGTAGGCCGCGGTGAACAGGTCGAGCCGGTGGGCGAGCGCGATCATCGCCACCTCCTTGTCGTAGCCCATCCCGGTCTGCTCGAGCTCCCTGCGGAAGTTGCCGTCGATGAGGCCGACGGTGGGAAAGTTGTTCACGCCCGAGAACCCTGCCGCGCTCACCGCGCCGAGGAAGTTCTCCATGACGCGGGTGGGGTCGGTACCGTTCACCGAGCACAGGACCGGCACCTCCTTCACGATGGGCAGGATCTGCCGCTCCCCCATCTCGAGGGCGATGGCGTTGGCGTCGCCGTAGGCCATGAGGCCCGAGAGCGAGCCCAGGCCGTGCATGCGATAGCGCCCCGAGTTGAAGACGAGCAGGAGGTCGGCCCCCCCCTCCTCCTCGAAGCGGGCCGAGATGCCGGTGCCGGCCCCCGCCGCCACGATGATGCGGCCGCTCTCGAGCTTGTCGGACAGCCTCTTCAGCACTTCGGCGCGACGGTAGCGGGTCATGACCTCTTGCTCCTCTCCTTCTCCTCGGCCATCGCGCGCGCCATGAGGCTCGCCACGCGGGCCGCGAAGGGTGGATCGTCGATGTGATGAGGGTCCTCGACGACCGGGATCGCGGCCGAGAGCGAGGACCTGAGGGTCTCGAAGAGGGCGGCGTTGGCGGCCGGGTCGAAGAAGATCTTGCCGGGCCGATCGAGGGAGGAGAGGCCGCCGAGCGGTAGCACCACCGTCACCGGGCCCTTGGCCCGGTTGAGCTTGTCGGCGATGAACCGGGCGATGGCCACGTTCTCGTCCACGCTGGTGCGCATGGTGACCATGGTGGGGTTGTGGAGGTTGAGCGTGCGTCCGCGGAAGCGCTCGGGCAGCTCGGCCCGCGGCGGGAGCACCACCGTGTCGGCGGCCCCCGGCACCACCACCTGGGGCAGCCCGAGCGCGCCGGCGGCCGAGAGCCGGTCCGGTCCACCGTCGTGCAGGCCGCCCACGAGGTGCCCTCCGATCTCGGCCAGGGTCATGTCCATGGTGCCCTGCACGTGCCCGAGCGCGATGAGCCGCTCGAGGGTGCGCCCGCCCACGCCGGAGGCGTGGAAGATCCACGGCTCGAGCCCGCCCTCGGCGATGAGCTCGCAGGCCCGGCTCACCCCGGCGGTGGTGGTGCCGTACATGGTGACCCCGACCACGGGGCGCCCCGAGGGCTCGAGGGGCCGGCGGGCCCTCACCATGGCGGTGATGGCGCTGGCAGCCCGGTCGAGCACCATGGCGAGGAGCGGGTTCAGGCCGGCGACGTCCACGATGGACGGCATCATGACGATGTCGGAGATGTCGACGTGCCAGCGCGTGTTGCCCGAGGCGAGCGTGGAGACGAGCAGCTTGGGCACCCCGTAGTCGAGCCCGCGCATGGCTGCGGCGCAGATGGTGGTGCCGCCCGAGCCGCCCACCCCCACCGCCCCGCCGGCCTCGCCGGAGGCGACGAGGGCGCCGAGCCGGGCGCGGGCGGCGAGGCTCATGCGCTCGACCGCCTCGCCACGGGGCAGCTGCCGCCAGGCCACTCGCTCGGCCTCGGGGGCCGCGGGCCAGAGCGGGCCGGGCGCGCCGGGCGGCAGGGTCACCTCCCGCGCCACCCCCACGTCGAGGAGGAGGGGGCGACCGCCCTCGGCGGCGATCCTCCCGGCGAGGTACAGGAGCGGTTCGGCCTTGGTGTCGAAGGTGCCCATCACCGCCACCGCGGGCGGGGACGACGAGGGTTCCGGTCTCACGAGGCCCTCGGGACGCGGGTTGGGGGAACCGACACGATTGGTGA
>DATJVF010000084.1:0-2384 GCA_035501995.1 Anaeromyxobacteraceae bacterium | reverse complement strand
CACACCGGCGATGCGGTGGGCTCGCGTACGGTCACCAGGCGCTACGGCATCGATCTGTCGCCGGCGACCGTGCGGAACGTCATGGCCGACCTGGAGGACCTCGGCTTCCTCGCGAAGCCCCACAGCTCCTCGGGACGGGTGCCCACCCAGGCCGGGTACCGCCTGTACGTCGATCTCCTCCTCAAGGTGAAGCCGCCGCCGCCCGCCGAGCGCGAGCAGATCGAGAAATTGGCCCACGACGCCCCCGGGGTGGAGAGCATGCTCGAGTCGACGGCGCGCGTGCTCCACTCGCTGTCGCACCACGCCGGGGTGGTCACCACTCCGGGGCCGCTCGCCGATCCGGTGCGGCAGATCGACTTCCTCCCGCTGCGCGAGAACCGGGTGATCGTGGTCTTCGTCTCCGAGGCGGGCCTGGTGACGAACAAGCTCGTCCAGCTCGAGGCCGCCCCCAGGGCGGGCGAGCTCGAGCGGGCGGCCAACTACCTGAACGAGAAGCTGCGCGAGGGGCCGCTCGCCACCCTCTCCGAGCGGATCCTGGCCGAGATGCGGCAGGACCAGAGCACCCTCCAGGTCCTGCTCGCCCAGGCGCTCGAGCTCGCCGAGCAGAGCTTCGGCCCCTCCGGGCGCGCCGGGGCGGCCGAGGTGCTGGTGAACGGCGAGGAGAGCTTCCTCGACGCCCCGGAGTTCGCCGACGTGGCGAAGGCGCGGGCGCTCCTGCGCGCCTTCGCCGAGAAGGACCGCATCCTGCGGGTGCTCGACAAGGTGCTGCGGGCCCGCGAGGTGCAGATCTTCATCGGCGCCGAGAGCGAGCTGGCGAGCGTTCCCGACGTGTCGGTGGTCGCCGCACCCTATGGCCGCGGCGAGCAGGTGCTGGGCACGCTCGCGGTGATCGGGCCCACCCGCATGAACTACGCCCGCGTCATCCCGCTCGTGGACCTCACCGCGCGGGAGATCTCTCGCGCCCTCTCCGGCGGCGAGAGCTCCTGATTCCGGCGGCTTGTTGCGGTACCCATACGTGTGACAGAATCGAGGGGCGATCGCTCGAGCGAACGAGCCGTCTCTTCCTATGCCCCACGACGAAAAGGGAGCCTTCTCCGCGGACATCCCCGAGGACGCCATCGCCGACGCGCTCGCGGCCGTGGAGAAGCGCGAGGGGGGCGAGAGCCCAGCCGCGGAGGTGGCGGTGGAGGAGGTGCCCTCCCTCGGGCCGTCGCCGGAGGGGGGCGAGGCCGAGCTGCTCCGCCGCGAGCTCGAGCTGAGCCAGACCCACGCGCGCAAGGTCTTCGAGCAGCTCAAGGAGGAGCACGACAAGCTCCTGCGCGTGGCGGCCGACCACGAGAACTACAAGAAGCGAGCGGCCAGGGAGCGCGAGGAGGTCCAGCGCTACGGCCACGAGCGGCTGGTGAAGGAGATCCTCCCCGCCCTCGACGCCCTCGACCGGGCCCTGAGGCTCGTCCCGCCGGGGGAGCCGCTCGCGAGCGGGGTGGAGCTCACCCGGCGGCTCCTCGAGGAAGGGCTGGCCCGCTTCGGGGTGAAGGGCTTCTCCGCCAAGGGCCAGCCCTTCGACCCCCGGGTGCACGAGGCCCTCATGACCTTCGCCACCTCGGAGCTGAAGCCGGGGATGGTGGTGGAGGAGCAGTCGCGCGGGTTCTTCCTTCACGAGCGGCTCATCCGGCCGGCGGCGGTGGTGGTCTCGGCCGCCCTCCCGGCCGGCGCCAGCGCTCCCGCGGGGGAGGCGGCGGGCCCGGCGGAGGGAGCGCCGGGGGACCTGAAGGCGCCGTGATGCGGGGTGCACCATGGGCAAGGTGATCGGCATCGACCTCGGGACGACCAACTCCTGCGTAGCGGTCATGGAGGGCGGCGAGGCGGTGGTCATCCCCAACAGCGAGGGCTCGCGCACCACCCCCTCGATGGTGGCCTTCACCGAGGGCGGCGAGCGCCTGGTCGGCCAGATCGCCAAGCGCCAGGCCATCACCAACCCGGAGTCGACGGTCTACGTGGTGAAGCGGCTCATCGGGCGCAAGTTCGAGGATCGCGAGGTGAAGCGCACCGCCTCGCTGGTGCCGTTCCGCATCGTCCCCAACGAGAACGGCGACGCCTGGGTGGAGGTGGGGCCGAAGCGCTACTCGCCCTCCGAGGTGTCGGCGATGGTGCTCGCCAAGATGAAGCAGACCGCCGAGGACTACCTCGGGGAGGCGGTGAGCGAGGCCATCGTCACCTGCCCGGCCTACTTCACCGACGCCCAGCGCCAGGCCACCAAGGCCGCCGGCCGCATCGCCGGCCTGGAGGTGCTGCGCATCATCAACGAGCCGACCGCGGCCGCCCTCGCCTACGGTATCGACAAGAAGGGGAGCTCGGAGAAGATCGCGGTCTACGACCTCGGC
>DATJVF010000083.1:0-2279 GCA_035501995.1 Anaeromyxobacteraceae bacterium | reverse complement strand
CGCCGGCGGTGCCGGCGCCTGCGGCTCGCACCCTCGGGGAAGGCTGGGCCCGTTGGCCGCGTCGGAGGGGGTGCACCCGACCCCGATCTTGGCCAGGGTGGCGAGGAGTTCGAGGAGCGTGGTCGGCTTCTGCACCCACAGGTTCGGCAGCCGCTCCAGCGATTCACGGGCGGCCGGCGTGAATGCCCCGCCGGTGAGGAAGACCAGGCGAGGGGCCAAGGCCGGACGGAGCCGCCACAGCTCCTGCAGGAAGGCGACGCCACTCATCTCCGGCATCATGAGGTCGCACAGGACCGCCTCGAAGGGCTCTCCGGCCCGGACGACGGCGAGGGCCTGGTGGGGACTCGTGTGCGGCACCACGTCGAGGCTGCGCGACAGGACCCGGTACAGGGACGCGCACACGAACGGCTCGTCGTCGACGAGCAGCACGCGCGGCCTCGTGCGCGGGTGGTCCCCCAGGCTGAGGCGCGCCTCGCTCGTGAGGTGCGGTAGCCGGAGGCGGTAGGCGTTGCCGCGCGCGGGAGCCCCCTCGGCCGTGAGATCGGCGTGGAGCAGCCGCGCCAGCGAGCCGCAGAGCGCGAGGCGCGAGCCCGCCGCGTAGCCTGGGGTGGCCCAGGCCTCGTGGAAGGGATCGGCGAGGTGGGCGAGCGCTCCTTCGGGAAGGCTGGGGCCGGTGTCGCGCACCGATACCACCATCCCCTCTTCCTCGGCGTGCGCCGAGACGTGGACCTCGTTCACTTCGGCCCGCCCCTCCTCGATGGAGTGCGCGGCGTGCAGGAGCAGGCTCGCGAGGAGCTGCCCCACGCGGCCGGGCGGCGCGCTCACGAGCAAGGGGGCGTCGGGAAGGTCGAGTCGCAAGAGAGCTCGCGCCGTGACCTCGTGCCCGAGGAGGCGCTGCAGGTGGCGGAGCACCGCGACGAGGTCGCAGCCGCCGGCCGCCATAGCGCGTGGCTCGGAGAACTCCCGCAGGTCGCGCACGATGTCGGCCACGCGGCGAACGGCCTCGGCGGCCTGGCCGAGAGCCGCCCCGAGCTCCTCCGGCCCGGCCGCTGGCGGCGACAGGACCGGGCGCGCGGCGGCCTGCTCCTCGAGCCAGCTCAGGTTGCTGAGCGCCACCGAGAGCGGGTCGTTGATCTCGTGGGCGGCACCGGCGGCGAGCGCTCCCAGGGTGGCGAGCCCGCCGGAGTCGAGGAGCTGCTGCCGGGCCCGCTCGAGGCGCCCAGGCCCTTGCTCGAGCCCCGCAGCGCGTACTCCCACCAGGGCGGCGAGTTTCCGCTGCTGGTCGTCGACCTCCCGCTCGCGGCGCCGGGTGCGCCAGCCCACCGCGAGGAGCGCCGCGATGAGCAGCCCCGAGGCGAGGAGGGTGAGCCCGCGCGCACCGTGGATCCCGGCGGCGGCCGCGACGAGGCCTGCCGCCCCGGCCGATCCCAACAGGGCGAAGGTGCGGCACGGGGAGGTCATGCGGCGGGCTCCCCGCTCCCGCCCGGCCGGCCCCCGGGCACGGTGGCGGCGGTGCCGCCCGTCGAGCGCGATCGCGCAGCCGCCTGGCTCACCGCCGCGCACAGGCGCTCGAGGGTGGCCTCGGGGCCAGGGACCTCGGCGGCCACTCCGGCGTAGGCACGCTGCCCTGCCCGGGCGAGCTGCTCCAGCACGAGCTCGGCCGCTGCGCGGCCGCCGGCGAGATCGGTATCGGGCAGGAGCGCCAGCACGCCGTCCGGCAGCTCGCGCAGGAGATCGATGGAGCGCAGGCACCCCTGCAGGATCTCGCCCAGCGGGGCGCTCGCCGCGGCGGCAGCTTCGCTGCGCGCGACGAGCAGCAGGGTGATGGGCGCGGCGCGAGCCCGTGCGTACTCGAAGGCGATGCGCAGGCCGGCCAGGTCCTCCTCCCGGAGCAGCACCGGCTTGGGCGCGGGCGGTACCGAGGCCGTGCCGGGCGGGACTCGCAGGCGGAGCAACGCCTGCGCCTCGAGGAGCACCTCGTCGACGCGGGTCGGCCCGCCGAGGTCGATCTCGAAATCGGTGGCGGTCTCAGGAACCGCCAGGGCCATCCGGGCGAGGATGCCCTCGAAGGCCGCCGGGCTGAGGCCCTTGGTCTGGCGGGCCGCCTCGGCCGCGCGCTGGGTCTCGTCCCCGTGAGGGGCCACCCAGACGTCCGCGATCCTTCCCGAGATCGCCACGCAGCGGACGAGCCGCGCTTCGCTCGTCACCGCCTCCGCGGTGAGGGCCTCGTGACTCGCTCCGATCGCGAGCTGGAGCGACACCGGCAAGAGCCAGGTGCG
>DATJVF010000082.1:0-4932 GCA_035501995.1 Anaeromyxobacteraceae bacterium | reverse complement strand
CCCGAGCCCCTGGTACTTGAAGAATTCGAGCTGCACGCGCGTCATTGTAGTGCGGCCCTCGCCCCTTGGCACCCCGCTCGCGGGCGAGGCCCGCCGGGCTGGCCCAGGCCGGCCTTAGGCTTCCTCCCCGCAGAAGCGCAGCACGGCTCGCTCCAGGATCCCGCCGCACCGCTCGAGCTCCTCGACGGGGACGTGCTCCCCGGTCCGGTGGGCCACCCGGATGTCGCCCGGGCCGAAGACGCACCCCTCCGCCCCGAGGGCGATGAGCTCGGGGAGCTCGGTCCCGAAGGGAATGGTGCGAGCCCGAGCGCCGCTCTCCGCCTCGAGGAACTTCACGAGCGGCGCGTCGGCCCGAGTGACGGCCGCGTCGTCGAGCCGCATGGGCGTGCGCGTGACCTTGACGCCGTGCCCACTCCTGCAGGCCACCTCCTCGGCGGCCGCATCGAACAGGCGCAGGGCGCGCTCGGGGTCCTGCCCGGGAATGGGCCGCCACTCGAGCGAGAAGGTGCACTCGCCGGCGAGGATGTTGCGGGCCTTGCCGCCCCGGATGAGCCCGACGTTTAAGGTGGTCCAGGGCGGGTCGAAGAGGGCGTCGCGCTCGTCGCGCATCTCCTTCTCGATGCGCTCCACCTCGGCGAGGAGCCGGCCGGCGGCGTGGATGGCCGAGGCGCCCACGTCCGGGAAGGCGCTGTGGCCCTCCACCCCGGTCACGGTCACGTCGATGGCGCAGTAGCCCTTGTGCGCGCGGACCGGGACGAGCCTCGTGGGCTCGCCCACGATGGCGTGGGCCGGCCGGGCGCGGCCGTCCGCCAGGATCATCTTGGCGCCCGTGCAACCCGCTTCCTCGTCGCTCGTGAACCACAGGTGGAGCGGCCGCTTGGCGGGGCGCGTCCGCGCGGCCACCGCGAGCGCCGTGGCGACGAAACCCTTGGTGTCGGCGGTGCCGCGACCGTAGACCATCCCCTCGCGCACCGCCCCCGAGAGCGCCTCGCCCCAGGCCGGGTCGAAGGGCACGCAGTCGGTGTGCCCGAGCAACACGAGGCCACCCGGAGCGTCGGGGCCGCGGCGGCAGAGGAGATTCGTCTTCGCCACCCCCTCGGGGTCGCGCCAGTCGAGGCGGCGCGTCTCGAACCCGAGCGGCCGCACCAGCTCCTCGATGACGTCGACGACCTCGATGTTGGAGCGGGACGAGGTCGAGTCGATGGCGACGAGCCGCTGCAGCAGGGGGACGATCTCCATGGCAGCGTGAGCCTATGCGAACGCCGACCGGCGGGCAGCCACTCGTCCCTTCTGGGTAGAAGGCGCACCGCCCGGGCGTTCCGTCCTCCGCCCTCGGCTGACCCGCTCTCCTGCGCCCGCCCACAGCGTTCCCCCCGAGGACCAAGAAATGGAGAAGTTACAGAGAGATGACAGAAGGAGCGAAGGCCAATCCTGGCCCGCTCCGCGACGACGCGCCGCTCAGCCTCGCGCCTGAGGCACGACGAGCGCAGCCGCATCGAGCTCGAGGCGGACGCGCCCCAGAGCCTCCTCGACGGCCGTGCGGTGGCGGCGGAGGTCGGAGAGCGCCCGGTCGACGACCTCGCGGGCTGCCCCGCCCTCGAAGGCGGCCCCCACGAGCCGCTCCTCCTCGGCTTCGACGTGGCCGGCGAGCGCGGTGAGCGCCTCCTCCCGGCGCCGGGCGAGTTCGGCCTCAGCGGCCTGCTCGACGGCACGACGGGCGGCCTCGAGGAGCGTCGGCGGCACCGGGCCGACCCGCGCTTCCTCGGCGCGGTCCTCCTCCTCGACCTCGGCCACGACCTCGGGCAAGAGGCGGTGGCCCTCGCCGAGGTCGATCGCCAGCGCGATGGGGTCCTGCAGGAGGTAGCGGGAAGCCTGCCGCGAGGGTACCCGGGCGCCGGGCTCGAGGTCGGCCGGCGAGGGCGACGCGAGGCTGAAGCGGGCGTAGAGCGCGCCCCGTCGCGGCGCCGCCGGGCTGCGCAGGGCGGCGGTCCGCCCGGCCTCCCCGTCGCGCACGAGCCCGAGCAGCGCCTCGACGAGCTTGTGGCCGGTGGCGAACCACTCCAGCTCGTCGCGGGCCACCGCGGTCTCGCGCCAGAAGCTGCCGAGCCTGGTCACCGATTCCTCGGGGATCTCCATGCCGGGCAAGGCCTCGATGCGCATCTGCGCGCCGAGGGTGAAGGCCACCTCGAAGGGGTGGACGTTCTGGTCGGTGTCGACCTCCACCCCCACCCGGTGAGCGACGTCGACGCAGGCGTCCTCGAGCTCCTCCTCGAGGCTCGCCGAGAGAGCGCGCAGGGCCTCCTGCATCTCCTCCGGGCGAGGCGCGGTCCCCTCGCCGAGCCGGTGCGTGGCGCGGCGGACGAGCTCGGTGATCTCCGGCAGGCTCGCGGAGCGCCGGTCGAGGATGGGGTCGTAGCCCTCGTGCTGCGCGCGGCGTCCCTCGGCCACCCGGGCCGCCAGGGCCAAGCGGAAGGCCTGGCGCGCCGCCTGCGGCTTTTCCGAGAGCGCCGCCAGCTCGGCGGGGAGCGAGGCGAGCACGGCGTCGAGGCCGCCCACCGGCTCCTTGAAGATGCCGATCTCGTTCTCGTAGAGGTCGGCGAGAAAGGCCTCTTCTCCCGGCTCGGGCAGGAGGTGGATCTCGACCGGGCGGTGCTGCCCCAGCCGATCGAGGCGCCCGATGCGCTGCTCGAGGGTGAGCGGCGAGGGCGGGAGGTCGAGGCAGACGAGGTGCGCCGCGAACTGGAAATTTCTCCCCTCCCCGCCCGACTCGCCGGAGAGGAGCACCATGGGCCCGTCCGGGTCGCGGAAGCGGGCCACCAGCCGGTCGCGCGCCTCGATCGAGTCCGCGTCGTCGTAGACGAGGGCCTCGCGACCGAGGCGGGCCACCGCCGCCTGCAGGCTCTTCAGAACCGCCGGGTCAGCGTGGAAGACGAGCACCTTCTCGCCCTCGGCGGCGAGGCGCGCGCAGAGCAGGGCTCCCGCCTCGACCTTCCCACCCGGCGCCACCTCCTCGCGGCGGAGCACCCGCTCGGTGAAGGCACCGACCTTGACGCGCCGGTTCCGGATGAGGCGACCCGACAGGCTGTAGCGATCGGCGAGGTGGGTGAGGAGGGCCTCGCGCCCGGCCGCGCCTTCCAAGGCCTCCGGGGAGGCGAGCTCAGCGAGGACGGCGTCGTCCGGCTCCAGCGCCCGGAGCCGCTCGAGCGCCGCAGGCGGGGGGCCATCGGCGAGGAGGCCCCGCGCCACCTCGGCGTAGGCCTCGTGGCGGGAGAGGCGGGCCAGGAATCCCTCCAGCGTGGCGGTCGGTATGGGCTCGACGAGGCCGAGCAGCCGGAAGTACTCGCGCGGGTCGAGCCGGACCGGGGTGGCGGTGAGGAGGAGGAGCCCGAACGACGCCCGCGCGATGGGCTCGACCGCCGCGTAGAGCTCGTCGTCGGCCAGGTGGTGAGCCTCGTCGACGATGAAGAGGTCCGCGGGCAGGTCGCTCGCGGCATCGACGAGCTCGGGCTCGGCCCGCAAGAACTCGAGCGCCACGATGGCGAGGGGGCTCCGCGCCAGCGCCGCCTCCGGGCCGCCCAGCTCCGCGATGCGCTCCTCGGTGAGGAGGGTGAAGAGCGCGTTGAACTTGTGGAACAGCTCGGCGAGCCACTGGAAGGCGAGGTGCTCCGGGACGGCGACGAGCACGCGCTCGGCGAGCCCCACCTGGCGCATGCCGGCGAACACCAGGCCGGCCTCGATGGTCTTGCCCAGCCCGACCTCGTCGGCGAGCACGAAGCGCGGGCTGCGGTCGGCGAGGATGCGGCCGGCGGCCCCCACCTGATGGGGGAGGACGTGGACGCGCGAGGAGAGCAGGGCTCCCAGGCTGTCGGCCCGCCGACGCGCCTCGAGCCTCGCGACCAGGGTGCGCAGGCGGAAGGCGGAGAGACCGCCCGGCTGGCCGGAGGCGAGCGCCTCGAGCGGGCCGGACGGGCGGACCTCCTCGATCGGGGTCTCCTGCGGCACCGCGACCAAGGCCGGGTCGCGTCCCGCGACCACCGTCACGCCGTCGCGCCCGGCGAAGCGGACGGCGAGGCGCCTTCCCTCGTCGGCGACCTCGATCACCACCCCCACGCCCCACCCCCGCTGAGCGCGGTGCACGACCTTCATGCCGGGTTGCCAACGCATGCGGCCCTCTACCATCAGGTTCCCTGGGCAGTCCAGGAACTTAGGCCTCCGAGCCCGCGGCAGCCGCCGCCGTTCGGGGCCCGTTGACAGGGTTGACGGACCGGGCTAGAAAGCCGCCCTGCTCGCCCTTGCGGGCGGATAGCTCAGCGGTAGAGCATCGCCCTTACAAGGCGAGGGTCGCAGGTTCGAAACCTGCTCCGCCCAAGCTCGACGTTCACGGGGTGTTAGTTAAGCTGGATATAACGCCGGCCTGTCACGCCGGAGGCCACGGGTTCGAGTCCCGTACACCCCGCCATCCTAGATGCCGGGATTTCCGAGGCAAAAGCCGAGGGGGTCCCGGCCTCTTCTTGGGTAGCCGAGCCCTTCCGTACCACCGGCGTACCAAGCCGCCGACCATCGCCAGCGACATCGAGCGAAACGCTGCTACTTTTCGCCCTGGGCGGAGCCGTGCGCGCGTTCACCTGGGGTACGCGGGGTACGAGTCGATCCAAGCCAAAGCGGAGCCGGTCCACCTCGGATTTCATGAAGTCGGGGAGCAGGTGTCCGTAGCGCCGCTCCGTGATCTTCGGGTCGGAGTGCCCGAGGAGCTTCTGCACCGAGGTGAGGCTCGCGCCGAGCATGAGGAGGGCGCTCGCGTAGGTGGCCCGGAGATCGTGGAACCTCAGGTGCCGCACGTTCCCCTTGGGCCAGAGCTTGTAGCCGCACTTCGGGCACGGACGCAGCTCGCAATCGCCGCGCTCCTCAGCGTAGAGGCAGGTCTTCCGCCGG
>DATJVF010000081.1:0-2973 GCA_035501995.1 Anaeromyxobacteraceae bacterium | reverse complement strand
ATGGCGGCCGGGTGGTGAACGGCCCGCCCGACCCGGAGCCGGAGGTGGCACTCAGGTCCCGCGAGGTGCCCCCTGGCCTGACCGCACGAGAGGTCGGCGGGGCCGGGCTCGATCGCGAGCCCGCGGGTTCGGCGAGCCGGGTCGTCCTGGACCCCGGGTCCTCCTAAGTCGAATCCTGCGTCCCCGGGACGTTCCTCGTCCTCGCGTGCGAACCCATGGCCCTACACGGCGAACTCGGCGAGACCTCCTTCACAGACCTCGTCCAGCTCTACGTCACCAGTCGCCAGACGGTGGCGGTGTGGGTGAAGACCCCGGAGGGCGAGGTCGGCGTGTTTCACGTGCAGGACGGGGAGTTGGTCCACGCGCGCTTTGGGGAGCTCTTGGGCCGCGACGCCATCCGGCGCGCCCTGAACCTCGCCACCGGCACCTTCCGGGTGGAGACCAACGTCGCCCCGCCGGCGCGCAACGTCCACCAGAAGTGGCTGAACGTGGTCCTCGAGGAGACGGTGAAGCTCGACGAGGAGCAGCGGACCGGCCGCCAGGGTCCGCCCTCGGCGGCGAAGCCGCCGCCGGTCAAGGCCGCCGCCGAGCCGGCGCGCGCTCGGGCGGCGCCCGCGAAGGCGCCGAAGGCACCGCCCTCGGCGAAGAAGGGAGGGGCCCTGGCGCGCACGGTCGTCCTCGCCCTGGCGGTGCTCGTGCTGGCCGGGGCCGCGGTCTACCTGCAGAAGGGGCCCACGCTCGCCCCGCGACCCGCCTCGCCCGCCGCGGCGCCCGCCGCGGCGGCGGCCGCGCCGGGCGAGCCGGGCGAGATCGTGCTCGGGATGGTGGGAGCCTTCTCGGGCGCCAACCGCGAGCTCGGCCGGGGGATGAAGGCGGGGCTCGAGCTCGCCCTGGCCGGCGCCAACGAGAACGGCGGCGTGAACGGCCGCAAGCTCAAGCTGGTGGCGCTCGACGACGGCAACGAGCCGACGCGGGCCGGGCCGGCCATGCGGGAGCTCGTCGACGAGCGCAAGGTCTTCGCGGTGGTGGGCAACGTCGGCAGCCCCGGGGCCGAGGCCACGCTCCCCATCGCCCTCGAGAAGAAGGTGCTCTTCTTCGGTGCCATGGCGGGCAGCGACCTGCTCCGGCGCGCCCCGCCCGACCGCTACGTCTTCAACTTCCGGCCGAGCTACGCCGAGGAGGCGGCGGCCGCCACCCGCTACCTGCTCTCGGTGAGGCACTACAAGCCCGAGGAGCTCGCCTACTTCGGCCAGGACGACGCCTACGGGGAGGCGGGCTACAGCGGGCTCTGCCAGCAGATGAAGGCCCAGGGGCGCGACCCTTCGGCGGTCCTGCGCACCCGCTACCGGCGCAACAGCCTCGACGTCGAGGAGGCGGCCGCGAAGATCGGGCGGGCCGGCTCCCGCCTGAAGGGCGTGGTGATGTTCGCGACCTACCAGACCGCGGCGCGCTTCATCCAACGCACCAAGGAGCTCGGGGCCTCCGTCGTCTACACCAACGACTCGGAGGTGGACAGCGCCGCCCTCGCCGAGAGCCTCCTGCAGGCGCGGGTGCCCCTGAGCGAGGACGTGCTGGTCACCCAGGTGGTGCCCCTGCCCACCTCCCACGCCAGCGCGGTCATCCGCTACCGGGAGCTCCTCGCCGCCCACGCGCTCGGGGAGGCGCCCGGGTCCCTCTCGCTCGAGGGCTATCTCGCCGGGTCGCTCCTCGTCGAGGGCCTGAAGCGCGCCGGGCCGGCACCCGACACCGAGAAGGTGGTGGCGGCGCTGGAGGGGATGCACGACCTCGACCTGGGGGTGGGGCCGCGGCTGGGCTTCTCGGCCACCGAGCACCAGGCCTCCCACAAGATCTGGGGAACCCTCCTGCAGCCGGACGGGACCTATCGCAACGTCGATCTCGAGTAGGAGGCATGCCGTGGCACGTGAGCCTCAAAGGGTAGGCGCCCGGGCGATCCTGGCGGCGTGGGCCCTCTTCGCCGCCGGGCCGGCCCTGGGGCAAGCCGCCGGCGTCTCGGACGGCGAGGTGGTCTTCGGGATGTCGGCGGCCTTCTCCGGCACCGCCAAGGAGCTCGGCCGCCAGATGAAGGTCGGCTACGAGGTGGCCTTCGCGGCCGCCAACGACGCCGGCGGGATCGCCGGCCGCAAGCTCAAGCTCGTGGCCCAGGACGACGGCAACGAGCCCGGCCGGGCCCAGGCGGTGGTGAAGGACCTCGTCGAGCAGCGCAAGGTCTTCGCGCTGGTCGGCACGGTCGGCTCGGCCGCCATCGAGGCCTACCTGCCCTACCTGTTCGACAAGCGGATCATCATGTTCGGGTCGATGTCCGGCGGCGACTTCTTGCGCAACGACCCGCCCGACCGCTGGATCTTCAACTTCCGGGCCGGCTACGCCGAGGAGACCGAGGCCCTGGTGCGCTACTTCGTCAAGGTGCGCCACCTCAAGCCGAGCCAGATCGCCTACTTCGAGCAGCAGGACAGCTACGGCGCGGCGGGCTGGCGAGGCTTCGCCCGCCAGATGCGCCGCTTCGACTTCGACACCGACCAGACCCTGCGGGTCGGGTACCAGCGCAACACCCTCGACGTCGACGAGGCGGTGAAGCTCGTCCAGAAGAACGCCGGGCGCCTGAAGGCGGTGGTGATGGTGGCGACCCACCACGTGGCGGCCAAGTTCATCGAGAAGCTCAAGGGCCAGGACCTCGTCTACGGCAACCTCTCGGCCGTGGTGGGCCGCGAGCTCGCCGACGAGCTCGTCCAGCTCGGCCCCAAGTTCGCCGACGGCGTCGTCATGACCCAGGTGGTCCCGCTGCCCACCTCGCGCGCCACCGCGGTCATGAAGTACCAGGACGCGCTCCACCGCTACGCCCCCGACGAGCGGCCCGACTTCGTCTCCCTGGAAGGCTACCTCGCCGCCCAGGTGCTCATGGAAGGCCTGCGGCGCGCGGGCAAGAACCTCACCACCGACTCGCTGGTGGACGCC
>DATJVF010000080.1:0-3880 GCA_035501995.1 Anaeromyxobacteraceae bacterium | reverse complement strand
AGGCGGGCGGTCACACGGCGGCCGGGCAGGGCGCGCGAGGCGGCGAGCACGTAGGCGAGGAGCTGCAGGCGGTAGCGCTCCCCGGCGCCCGGTCGCGCCAGGGCGTACTTGAAGTCGATCACTTCCAGGCGCCGGCCGTCGTCGACGAGCGCGTCGAGCGCTCCGCTCAGGTAGCAGGCCGGGGCCCCCTCCTCGCCGAGCTTGAGCAGGAAGGGGACCTCCCGCCGCAAGGTCCCGGCCCGCGCCGCCCGGGCGAGTGGTCGCCCGGGCGGGCTCTCGAGGAAGCGGGTCACGTCGCCCATGATGCGGCGCACGTGGGGCTGCGACGGGTCATAGCCCGCCCGCAGGGCGGCCGCGGCGAGCTGGGCGTGCCGCTCGAGCGGCGGGGCGGCGAGATCGGTCTCGGCCAGCATGGCGTGGGCGAGCGTCCCGCGCGCGGTGGCGCGCTCCGGGTCGTCTTCGGTCGAGCCCCGTCCCAAGAAGGCCTCCGGCAGGGCGAGCTCGCGGGCAAAGAACAGCCGGCGCGGGCAGCGCCTCTGCTCGGCGAGCTCGGTGACCGCCAGCTGCACAGTCGGTGGGGGCAGGACCCTGAAGGTGGGCCAGGCCTCCGCGAGGCCCTCCGGCTCGGCCGCGCCCTCCGGCTCGGGGTGGGGCGCGGCCGTCTCGCCCACCTCGACGGAAAGGCGCAGCGCCAGCTCCGGCCGGGCCGCCAGCGCCTCCTCGACGAGGCCGCGCCAGCTGTCGCCCCGACGCGCCTCGCCCGAGAGCACGAGGTGGTCGCGCGCCCGGGTGAGCGCCACGTAGAGGAGCCGCCGCGACTCGGCCGCCGCGGCCCGGCGCGACTCCTCGCGCGCCGCGGCCAGGGCCGCGGTCGGGTAGTGCAGGTCGGCGCCCGGCTCGTAGTAGGAGGCGACGAGCTCTCCCGCGGGGCCGCGCAGGGCGCGACGCGCGTCAACCGGGGCCACCGTCCCGAGGTCCGGCAAGAAGACGATGGGCCACTCGAGTCCCTTCGCCTGGTGCACGGAGAGCAGGGCCACCGCCTCGCCCGCCTCGAGCTCCGCCTCCGGCTCGGAGGGCGGCCGGGCCGCCATGGTCCGCAGCTGCTCGGCGAACTCGGCCGCCGTGCCGCCCCGCCCCGCGAAGCGCTCCGCGAGCAACACCGCCTTGCGCAGGTTGCCCACCCGCCTCTCCCCATCCGGCGAGGCGAGGTGCGCGGCCTCGAGGTCGAGCCGGTCCAAGGCCCGCCGCAAGAGGCCCGGGACCGAAAGCCGTCCCTCGAGCGCCCGCAGCGCCTGCCACTCGGTGAGGAAGAGCCGCAGCCGGTCGGCCTCGGTGGAGGGGAGGTCGGGCAACGGCCAGGGACGGGCGAGCGGTGGATGAAAGGCCAGGAGCTCCTCCACCACCCCCTGTGGCGCCCGCCGGGCGAGGGTCCCGAACCCGAGCCGCGCCGCTCCGAAGAGGGCCGCCTCGGAGAGGCCGCAGAGCGGCGACCTCAGCACGGCCGCCCAGGCGAGCGCGTCCTCCGGGTGGGCCAGGCTGGCGAGGAGCTCGCCCAAGTCGCGCACCTCGGGAGCCTGGTAGAAGCCACCGCCGCGGGCCAGGCGGTAGGGGATGCCCGCCTGGCGCAGCGCGCGCTCGTAGGCGCCGACCTGGGTGAGCCGGCGGAAGAGCAGCCCGACGTCGGCGTAGCCTGGCCGGCGGCGCCTCTCCTCGCCGCCAGGCTCGCTCGGTCGCTCGCCGACCTCCACCCCGGCTCGGCCCGAGACCAGGGCCACGATGCGCTCCGCGACGGCCCGCGCCTCCCGCTCCCGCCGCTCGAGGCCGCCCTCCCCTCCCGGGTCCGGGAGGATTTCGCAGGCCGGCCCGGCGCCGGCGACCCGCACCGGGACGAGGCGGTCCTCCTCGCCGAAGGCGAGCTCGTAGGGGCGGGCGGGGCCTCCCCCGGGCTTCATCGAGCGCGCGCTGACCTCGTTCACGAGCTCGAGCACCGCCGGGCCCGAGCGGTAGTTCTGGGCGAGGTGCAGCACCCGGCCGCCGGGCCGCCCGGGGAGGCCCTCGATGAGGCGCCGGAAGACGGCCACGTCGGCGCCGCGGAAGCGGTAGATGGACTGCTTCAGGTCTCCCACCGCGACGAGGACCGGCCCCTCCTCACCTCCGGTCAAGAGCTCGAAGATCGCATGCTGCAGGGCGTTCACGTCCTGGTACTCGTCCACCAGGAGGGCGAAGAGCCGCCCGCGCACCTCGGCGCGCACGGCGCCCTGTCCCTCGAGCAGGTCGCGCGCGCGCGCCAGCAGGTCGTCGAAGTCGAGCACCCGGGCGGCGCTCTTGCGGGCGGCGTAGCGACCCTCCACCTCCGCCACCAGCCGGCAAAGCTCGTCCTTCTGGGGACCCGCGAGCACCTCGGCCGCCCGCAGCAGGAAGGCCTCGCAGGCCTCGGCGAGAGCGGCCTTCGCCACCCGTTCCTCCTCGGTCCCACCCCTCCAGCCGCGCAGCGCCGCGGCGAGGAGGGAAGCGCGTGCGAGCGTCGCCGGGCGCAGCGGACCGCGGCGATCCGCCTCCTCGAGACGAGCGGCCTCCTCGGAGAGGCGCGCCAGCGCCCGCGCGCCGCTCGCGCTCCTCACCCTCGGGCCCTGCCCGAGCGCGGCCGCGAGCGCGGCCAGCATCCGCTCGCGCGCCTCGAGGGCCTCGGCGCGAGGGGTGGCGGCGGGCGCCATCGCCTCCGTCTCCCCCAAGGCGGCTCGCTCGCGCACGATCTCGCTCACCACCTCGGCGAGGCCGCCGCGCCGCCCACTCGCCCCGTAGGCCGCGCAGAGCTCGCGGACCTCGGGGCGGCCCCGGTCGAGCGCCGCCACCACCGCCCCCCGGGCCGCCTCGCGCCGCCAGGACCGGGCCGCCTCCTCGTCGAGGACCTCGAACTCCGGGTCGAGCCCGGCCTCGAGCGCGTGCTCCCGCAGGAGGCGCCGGGCGAAGCCGTGGATGGTCCCGATGGCCATCCGCTCGAGCCCGTGCAGGCGGGCCTGCCAGATCGGTACCTCATCCGCCGGAGCGGTGGCAGCCCGCCGGGCGAGCCCCTCTCGCAGGCGCTCCTCCAGCTCCAGCGCGGCCTTCTCGGTGAAGGTGATGGCCACCACCTCCGCGGGCTCGACGGGCCTCGCGGCCGCCTCCCCGGAGAAGAGCCGCAGGCACAGCTCGACGAGGCAGGTGGTCTTCCCCGAACCCGCGCCGGCCGAGACCGCGGTCGGACCGGAGAGCGAGAACAGGGCCTCGGCCACTCCGCCGAAGCGCGGGCGGACCGGCCCGCCCGCCGGGCTCGGCCCAGCCGCCCGCCCGGCCACGCGCGATGGCTCCTGCCGCGCCAGGCCGGCACCGTCGTGCGGGAGGGCGGGGCTATAGAGTTCGACCACGCCGACGCGGCTCCCGGCGGGCGCAGCCTCTCCCGAGGGGGCCTCTCCCCCGCGAGGGGCGCCGCCGCGTAGCCGGTTCACGACCGCTCCTCCGCTTGCGCCTCGAACCGGCACACGGCTCCGTAGGCACAGCCGCCGCAGTCGCGCGAGGCGATGGGCATCTCGCCCTTCTCGACCTGTCGCACTGCGGAGATCACCGCCTCGACGAGCGGGACGACCCCGGCCTTCCGGGCCGCAGCCCGCGCCTCGGGGTCGGCGGCGAAGAGCGGGTCGTCGCGCCGGGCGGCGAGCGGCTCGAGCCGCTCGCCGGTGCCGAGGAGCTCGTAGGTGGCCTCGAGACGGGCGCGGCCCGGCAGGGCCCGGGCGGCCGCGAGCAGGTAGATGGGGAGCTGGAAGCTCGTCGTCCCGAGCGCGCCGGACTCGAGCTTCTCGCCGAGCCGGTCGCGCCGCCTCCCGCTCTTGTAGTCGATGACGAG
>DATJVF010000079.1:0-3911 GCA_035501995.1 Anaeromyxobacteraceae bacterium | reverse complement strand
CTCCGCCCGGGCCAGCGAGGGCGTCTCGAAGTGGTCCGGGGCGGGCTGGGTGCCCGAGCGCGCGAAGGCGGCGAGGAGCTCGTCGGCGTCGACCGGCTTCGGCAGGTAACCCTCCGCCCCGAGCTTGGTGGCCTCGACGGCGGTGGCGATGCTCCCGTAGCCGGTCAGGACCAGGATCCGGGTGGCCGGGTCGTGCTCGCGCATCTCCCGCAGCAGGTCGAGCCCGCTCCGCCCGGGCATGCGCAGGTCGAGCACCGCCAGCTCGGGGGAGTCGGCGCGCACCTGCTCCATGGCCTCGTCGGCGCTGCCGGCGGTGCGCACGTCGTAGCCGCGCTCGCGCAGAGCGCGCGCCAGCCGCTCGCGCAAGGTCACGTCGTCGTCGACGAGCAGGATGCTGGGCAACGGCTCCCGGGGGGTCTCGGGCGGGGGGACGACGGGGGGATTGGTCATCGCGTTTCGCTCCTCGGTTCGTTGGCTAGCGGAAGGCAGAGGGTGGCCACCGTGCCGCGGCCCGGGCCCGAGTCGAGCTCGAGCTTGCCACCCAGCTGGTCGGCCAGGGTCTGGGTGAGGAAGAGGCCGAGGCCCATGCCCTCGCCCGGCACCTTGGTGGTAAAGAAGGGCTCCCCCGCGCGCGACAGGATCGCCCCCTCCATCCCGCAGCCGCGGTCGATGACCTCGGCGCGGACGAGATCGCCCTCCCGGCCCACCCGCAGGAGGACCGCCGCCTCGGGAGGCGAGGCCTGCAGGGCGTTCCTGAGGAGCCCGCGCAGCGCGCGGGTGAGGCCGCGGGGCGGCCCGGCGACCGCGCAGGACTCGAGGTCCACCCCGGCCTCCACCTGCACCCGGGCCCGGCCGGGCAGGTGCTCGAGCGTGCTCTCCACCCAGCGGGCGAGCGACATGACGACGAGCGGCTCGCCGGCGTTCTCGCCGGCCTGGGCCGACATGTGGTGGAGGATGTCGCGGCAGCGCGCCACCTGCTCCCGCATGAGCGCCAGGTCGGCCAGCGCGGCCTCCGGGGCGTGGTTGCGGGTCGCCGACAGCTGCAGCTCCTTCGCCACCACCGCGATGGTGGAGAGCGGGGTCGCGAGCTCGTGGGCGGCCCCGGCGGCCAGGGTGGCGAGCGAGGCCACCTTGTCCTTGCGGGCGGACAGGCTGCGCTCCTCGGCCAGGGCCTCCTCGACCCGGGTGAGCGCCAGCTGGACGCGCCCCACGATGTAGACGATGAACGCCGCCGCCAGGACGAGCGAGACCCACATGCCCTGCATGTGGAGCGCCACGATCTCCTGCTGGTCGACGGCGGAGAGCACCCGCAGGGCCCCCACGTGGGCGAGCGCGAAGAGCAGGGCGAAGAGGGCCAGGCTCACCGCCAGCATGGCCCAGGCCCAGGCGGCGTCGAGCAGCACCGTCGCGAGCGCCACGTTGACGAGGTACATGGTCGAGAACGGGTTCGAGGGGCCCCCGGACAGCGCCAAGAGCGCGGTCATGACGGTCGCGTCGAAGCACATGGCCCCGGCGATGACCGGCTGCGCCACCCGTTCGGCCTGGCGCAGCCAGGCCTCGAGCCCGATGTTCACCACCACCTCGAAGGCCACGAGCCCGAGCATGATCCCGAGGGGGAGCTCGATGTGCAGGATGTGGTGGGCGGCGAGGATGGTGAGCGTCTGCCCGACGATGCCGCCCCACTGCAGCCGGATGAGCCAGGAGAGCTTGATGCGGTTGGCGTCGCCCCGTGAACCTAGCCAGGCCGGGTCTCGCGCCGGGGAGGGGGCGGCCTTCATACGTGCGGCGGTGGCGCTCACATCCGGAATCTACCAGGAAGGTGAGGCGCCCCAAAACCCAAGCCGCCGGGCTCGCCGCGCCGCGTCGCCCCCGCGGCCCTCTCGCCCGCCTTGACCCTCGTCGGGCGGCGCCCTAGCCTTCGGACCCTATGCGCGGACGCAGCAGAGCCATCGCCTCGGTGCTCGCCGACGCCCTTTCCGGCCGCAAGGAGGCCGAGCCGGCGGCCCTGGCGGCCGCCTTCGCCGAGGCGTGCGGCTGGCCCCTCGCGCGCGAGGTCTCCCTGCGCGCGGTCAGCCGCGAAGGGCACCTCATCGCGGTGGCGAGCTCGCAGGCCTGGGCCGACCAGGTCCTGGCCCTCGGCCCCCGCATCCGCGATCGCCTGAACGCGCGGCTCGGCCGGAGGGCGGCGACGGGGCTCGAGGTTCGGGTGGGGCCCGTCCCGAGGTGAGTCCGCGCCCGCACCCGAGACCGCTCCTGCTGGGCCTGGCCGCCCTGGCCCTCGCCTGCGCCGGACCCCGGGCCGCGCCGCCAGCACCCGGCGCGCCCGCCGAGGGGCGCGCCTTCGCCGCCACCCCCGGCCGCTACGGCCCGGAGCCGCCCGCCTCCCCCTCGTCCCTCGAGCGGAGCGCGCTCGAGGCGGTCCTCGCCCGTCTCGAGCGGGACGGCGATCCCGCGCGCCCCTCGGCGGCGCTGCTCCTCGCCGGGCGCGAACTCGCCCTGCGGGCGGCGGCGGGCGAGCCCGACCCGCTCGCCCGGCCCCACCTGCGGGCGGCCCTGGCGCGTGCGCTGGCCTTCGACCCCGCCCCCACCGTCCACCTCGTCGAGGCGCGCCCCGAGGAGGCGGTGGCCCTGCTCGCCTCCAGGCTCTCCCCCGGAGAGCGCTACAGCCACGCCGGGGTCGGGGCGGTGGTGCGGGGCGGGCGGGCCTACCTCGTCCTCCTGCTCGTCCGCCGCCAGGCGGCGCTCCGCCCCTTCCCGCGCGAGGTGGCGGTGGGCGGCGCGGCGACCATCGCAGGCGAGCTCGTCGGCCTCGCCCACCCGAGCCTGTACCTCACCGCCCCCTCGGGCGTGAGCCGGGCGCTCGCCACCGCGGAAGCGCGCGCGGGCGCCTTCGCGGCGCGCGTGGCCTTCGACGTCGCCGGACGCTGGCTCGTCGAGGTGGTGGGCGACGGCCCGGGCGGCCCGGAGGTGGCCGCGCTGGTGGCGGTCTCCTGCGGCGGCGCGCGCCTCGACGAGCCCAGGGGCGCGCGCGAGGCGGACGAGCCGGCGGACGCGGCGGGCGCCGAGGCGCGGGTGGTCCTGGCCCTGAACGCCACCCGGCAGGCCCAGGGCCTGCCGGCGCTCGAGGTGTCCCCGCAGGTGGCGGCGGTGGCGCGTCGCCACAGCCAGGCGATGGCGGCGCGCGGGGTCCTCGCCCACGTCTTGCCCGGGTCGGGGAGCGTCGCCGAGCGGCTGCAGGAGGCCCGGGTACCCTACGCGCTCGTGCGGGAGAACGTGGCCATGGGCGCGAGCGCCCTCGAGGCGCACCACGCGGCCGAGGAGAGCCCGGCCCACCGCCAGAACATCCTGTCGCCCGACGTGAGCGAGCTCGGGTGCGGGGTGGCCCGCGGCCAGCTCCCGAGCGGCGAGCCGGCGGTCTATCTGACCGAGATCTTCCTCGCGCCGGTGGAGGATGGCTCCTCGGACCGCATGACGCCCGAGGGGCGGGTGAAGGAGGCGCTCTGGCACGAGCGCGAGCGCGGCGGGGCGCCGGCCCTCCTGTCGGATCCGGCCCTCGACGCGCTCGCCCGGGACACCGCCCGCGAGATGCTGCGCGCCGGCGGCCCCCCCGAGGACTCCGTGCTCGCGGCGCGCGCCCTCGGCCTCGGGCGCAAGCTCGCCGCCGCCGACCTGTTCGTCGCCGCGCGCCCGGCCGACGCCGTCCGCTCGAGGAACCTGCCCGATCGCCGGTTCCGGCGCGCCGGGGTGGGCGTGGCGGTAGGGGACAGCCCGCGCTACGGGGCCGGCCGGCTGTTCATCGCGGTGGTCTACACCGACTAGAGGGGAGTCCTTCCGACGGGCTAGCTGAGCCGCCGCTGGGTGGCGTAGCTCTCGAGACCCTGGCCGACGTCGGGCTGCACGGCGAACAGGTC
>DATJVF010000078.1:0-11305 GCA_035501995.1 Anaeromyxobacteraceae bacterium | reverse complement strand
TCGTAGCCGGCCGCGACGGCCTCGCCGCCCGTTCCGAGGCCGGTCACCGCCACCGGCACCGGGCTCGAGGTGGTGCTGTTGTCCCCGAGCTCCCCGAAGGTGTCGTCGCCCCAGCAGAGGACCGCCCCGCTCGCGAGGGCGCAGGTGTGGGCGTCCCCGGCCGAGACGGCCTCGACGCCCGTTCCGAGGCCGGTCACCGCCACCGGCACCGGGCTCGAGGTGGTGCTGCCGTCGCCGAGCTCCCCGGAGGCGTTGTCCCCCCAGCACACGAGCCCGCCGTTCACGAGGCCGCAGCCGTGCTGGTAGCCGCCGGCGATGGCCTCGACGCCGCTCGGGACGCCCGAGACCGGGACCGGCAGCGGGCTCTGGGTGGTGCTGTCGTTCCCGAGCTCGCCGGAGGCGTTCGCACCCCAGCACTCCACCGCGCCGTTCACGAGGGCGCAGGCGTCGAGGTTACCGGCGGAGAGGGCCAGGGCGCCGGAGGCGAGCGCGGAGACGCCGACCGGCACCAGGCTCGCCGTGCTGGAGTTGTTCCCGAGCTCGCCGGCCGAGTTGTCCCCGGAGCAGAAGACCCCGCCGTTCGCGATCGCGCAGACGTGGGCCGAGCCGGGGGCGACGGCGAGGACGCCGCTCCCGAGGCCCGCGACCGCCACCGGGACCGGGCTGTCGGTGGTGCTGTTGTTACCGAGCTCGCCCGAGGCGTTCTCGCCCCAGCAGAGCAGGGCGCCGCCGGCGATGGCGCAGGTGTGGGCGTAGCCGGCGGCGATGGCCGAGACCCCGCTCGAGAGGCCGGTCACCGGCACCGGCACCGGGCTCGCCGCGGTGCTGTTGTTCCCGAGCTCGCCGTGGGCGTTGTTCCCCCAGCAGTAGACCCCGCCGCTCGCGAGCGCGCAGGTGTGGCCCTCCCCGGCGGCGACGGCCGAGACCCCGCTCGAGAGGCCGGTCACCGGCAAGGGCAAGGGACTCCCCGCGGCGCCGTTGTTCCCGAGCTCGCCCGTGCTGTTGTCGCCCCAGCACAGGGCGCCGCCGTTCACGACCGCGCAGGTGAAGAGGTGTCCGGCGGCGACGGCCTGCGCGCCGCCCGCGAGGCCGCTCACCACCACCGGCACCAGGCTGGCCGCGGTGCTGTTGTCGCCGAGCTCGCCCGCCGAGTTGTCCCCCCAGCACTCGACGAGGCCGGAGAGGAGCGCGCAGGTGTGGGAGTCCCCGGCGGCGAGGACGCCCACCGTGCCGACGGTGTCGAGGCTCACCGTGAGGGTGAGCCCCACGGTGGTGGAGCCGCTCGCGTTGGAGGCGGTCACCGTGTAGACCGCGGCGGGCGTCACGGCGGTGGGGGTGCCGCTCACGACCCCGGTGGTGGTGTTGAGGGCGAGGCCCGCGGGCAGGGGGGGCGCGACCGCGTAGGAGGAGACGCGCCCCCCGCTCGAGCTCGGGGCGTTGGGGGCGATGGCGACGCCCTCGATGTAGTGGGCCGGGTTCGTGGCGTAGGTGAGGCCGCTCGGCGGGGCGCTCGGCCCGCCCTTGCTCCCGCAGCCCCCGAGGGCGGCGGCGCAGGCGAGGAGCGCTGCGGCGAGGACCCGGGCGCCCGGGCCTCTCCGCTCCGCGGTCCCGCTGAGGCTACATCCGATGAGGGCGCGCGTAGGAACCGTCCTCCGAAGGGTTAGGGGTCCCTCTTCCGGGCCCGGCCCCGGCGCTCGAGGCCTTTAAGCCAGGGGGGTCCAAGTGGCGGTCCCGACCGGGTAGAGGATCGTGGAGCCGGGCGGTGCTCCCCTCGTTTAGCAGGGCTCTTCGGGCCGAGGCGAGGGAAATCGCGCCGCCTCGCAACGGCCGAGGGCTCGCTCATCCCTCGTCGAGCCAGGCCGCGAAGGCCTCGAAGCCGAACTCCCTCCCCAGGAAGGCGCGCACGAGCTCGCGGGCCGGCTTCGACCCGCCCGGCTCGAGCACCTCGCGGCGGTAGCGCGCCAGCGTCTCCCGGTCGAACAGGCCCGAGCGGCGGAAGGCGCCGAAGAGGTCCTTGGCGATGACGAGCGACCACATGTACGTATAGTAAAGGGCGGAGTAGCCGTCCAGGTGGCCGAAGGAGGCGTGAAAGTAGGTCCCCTCCACGTAGCGGAAGGGCGTGTAGGCCTCCTGCAGGCGGGCCACGAGCCGGGTGAGGTCGAGCCCGGCCGGGTGGCGCTGGTGCACTTCCAGGCTCAGGGCGGCGTAGAACATCTGCTGGCGCACCCACAGGCCCTTGCCGTAGTCGTCGGCCGCCCGCATGAGTCGCACCAGCTCCTCCGGAATGGGCGCCTCGGTCTCGAAGTGCCTCGCGAAGCCGGTCAGGGCCTCAAGGTCAAAGGCCCACTCCTCCAGCATCTGGGAGGGCGCCTCGACGAAGTCCCACTCGGTGGCCACCCCCGACTGGGCGGCGAAGCGGGTGTGGCCACCGAGGAGGTGGTGCATGAGGTGCCCGATCTCGTGGAGGAAGGTGCGCACCTCGTCGTGCTCGAGCAGGGCCGGAGTCAGGCCCGGGCGGGGGAAGTTGCAGACCAGGACGCCCTCCGGCAGCCGCCTCCCGGCCACGCCGGCCGAGAGGGTGAACTGGGCGTAGTGCTTGTACTTGCCGTCGCGCGGGTGCATGTCGAGGTAGATCCGCCCGAGGAGCCGCGTCCCCTCGCGGACGTCGAGCACCTCCACCTCCTCGTGCCAGCGGGGCGCGTCCTCCACCGCCTCGAACTCGACGCCGAAGATGCGGCCGGCCAGGTCGAGCACGCCGGCCCTCACCCGCCGGTACTCGAAGTACGGCCGGACCGTCCGCGCGTCGAAGCCGTAGCGCTCGGCCTTGACGCGCTCCTGCAGGTAGGCGCTGTCCCAGGCCGCCACGCCGTCCCTGGCGAGGGCGAGGGCCCGGGCGCGCTCGAGCAGCTGCCCGTAGTCGCGCTCGAGGCGCCGGGCCGAGGCGGCGGTCACCCGGGCGATGAACTCGGCCGCCGCCCGGTCGCTGCCGATCATCTTGTCCTCGGTGGCGTAGGCCGCCCAGCTCCGGTAGCCGAGCAGGACCGCCAGCTCGTGGCGGCGGGCGAACAGGCGCTCCAGGACCTCGAGGTTCTTCGGGTGGCCGCGCAGGCGGTAGAGGCGCCAGAGGGCCTCGCGGGCCCTCGCGCTCCTCGCATAGGTGATGAAGGGGACGTAGTCGGTGTTGTCGGTCGAGAGGACCACCTTCCCGCCCGCTCCGGGCGGGTGGGCGCGCACGAAGTCCTCGGGGAGGCCGTCGAGCTCCTCCGGGGCGAGCTCCAGCGTGCGCACGTCGTCCTTGATGTTGCGCCCGAACTCCTGGCCGATGCGGACGAGCTCGTCCCTGAGCGCCTTGACCCGCTCCCGGGTGGCCGGGTCTTGGTCCACGCCGGCGCGCCTGAAGTCGCGCAGGGCCTTCTCGTGGAGGTAGCGGGCCGCCGGGGGGAGGCCGACCGGGTCCCGCTCGCGCAGGGCGGCGTAGAGCCGGGGATCGAGGGAGAGCGCGGTCGAGACCTGCTCCGCCTCCTGCTCGCAGCGCTCCGCCAGGGCGCGCAGCTCGGGGTCGGGGTGGACGTTGCGGGCGAGGCTCGAGCGGGCGGAGACCTCGGCGAGCGTCCCGAAGGCGCGGTCGTAGAGTTCGAGGGCGTCCTCGGCCGGCCCGGCCGGCCCGGCCGCGAGACGCTCGGCGGCGGCCCGCGCCTCCTCGAGGAGCGCGCGGCAGCCCTCGGCGAAGGCGCCGGGCGAGGCGACGAGGGCCAGGGCGGCCTTGGACGGGAAGGGGGGCGCCACGCGAGGAGGTTCTAAGGGTTCTCGGCCCGGGGCGGCAAGGGCAAAGCGCCTCGCCCGTCCGCCTCTAGAGGAGGCGCACGATCTCCGCGCCCGCCTCGCTCGATCGCTCGAAGGTCCCGCGGAGCACCCCCTCCGACATGACCAGCACCCGGTCGCACAGGGCGACGAGCTCTCGGACCTCGCGGCTCGAGAGGACCACCCCCAGTCCGCGCTCGGCGAGCCCGCTCATGAGCGCGTAGATGGCCTCGCGCGTCCCGGGGTCCACCCCGCGGGTCGGGTCCTCGAAGAAGACCACCTTGGCGTGGGTGGCGAGCCAGTCGTGGAGGTCCAGGTCGCCGCGGCGGCCCTTCTTGGGGGGTGCGGCCCGGGGCGCGCGGAGGTCCTTCACGTAAAGAGCGAGTCCCTCGCCGTCGGACGAGCTGCGCATGATGAAGCCCTTGGCGAGCTTCTCCAGGCCCTCGAAGGCGCTCGGACGCTTGAGCAGCATGCGGAGGACGAGGCCCTCCTTGAAGCGCGCCGAGGCGATGAGGCCGAGCCCCTGGGCGAGGGCGTCCTCCGGGCTCGCGAGGCGGCACTTCTTCCCGAAGAGCTCCACCCGGCCCTTGACGCTCCCCCCGCGGAGCCCGTAGAGGGCCCGCCCGATCTCCGAGCGGTCCCTCCCGCGCCCGGCGATCCCCAGGATCTCGCCCCGGTGGAGTGCGAAGGAGAGCGGCGCGAAGGCGCCCCGCAGGCGGAGGTCCGTGACCTGCAGGATCTTCTCGCCCCGCGAGAGGGTGGCCTTGCCGGGAAGCTCGAGGACCTCGCGCCCGCTCATGTCGAAGAGCAGCTCGGCCCGCGTGCGCGCGCCCCGCCCCGCCTCGCGCACGATCCTCCCGGCGCGCAGGACGGCGGTGCGGTCGGCCACCAGGAGGGCCTCGTCGGGGCGGTGGGCGAGGTAGAGGAAGCTCGTGCCCTTGGCCTTGGCCCTGGCGATGACGCCGCGCAGCCAGTCGAGCTCGCTCGCCTCGAGCAGGGCCTCCGGGTCGTCGAGGACGATGAGGCGGCTCTCCCGCTCGACCGCCCGCGCGATCTCGAGGAGGGTCTGGCCGGACGGGGAGAGCTCGCTCGCCAGGGTCCGGGCGTCGAGGTCGAGGCCGAGCTCGTCGAAGAGGCGCTGCGCCCTGCGGGTGGTCTCGGCGCGGTGGATGAAGCCGAGGCTGGTCCTCGGCTCGCGCCCGAGGAACACGTTCTCCGCCACCGAGAGGGTGGTGATGAGGTGGCGCTCGTGGTGGACGACGCTCACCCCCCGCCCGAGGGCGGCGAGCGGGGCCTCGAATCTCACCGGCTGGCCGTCGAGGAGGAGCTCGCCCCCGTCCGGCGCCACCAGCCCGGAGAGGATCCTCGCCAGGACGGACTTGCCGGATCCGTTCTCGCCGAGGAGCGAGAGCACCTCGCCCGGGGCGACGGCCAGGCTCACCCCGTCGAGCGCGGTGGCGGCGCCGAAGCGCTTGGTGAGGTTCCTCGTCTCGAGTAGCGGCATCCCGGTCGTCCCTCGCGAAGGGCGGTGCTGCGGGGCCGGCGAGGGGCGACGCCCGGGCGGTCGGGCCCGGGCGCGCACGGCTTGGGAGAGCGCCCGGACCGCCCTCCGGGCGCCCTCGAGCGAGCCTCGAGGTTCCTAGGCGCGGCCCGCCGAGCCCAGCACGTCGAGGTTCTTGTGCTTGTAGAGCTCCTTCAGGGCCTCGCGGGCCGGGCCGAGGTACTTGCGCGGATCGAACTCGGCGGGGTTCTTGGCGAGGTACTCGCGGATGGCGGCGGTCATGGCCAGCCGGCCGTCCGAGTCGATGTTCACCTTGCAGACCGCGCTCTTGGCGGCGCGGCGCAGCTGGTCCTCGGGGATGCCGACCGCGTCCTTGAGCTTGCCGCCGTACTGGTTGATGGTCTTCACCTTGTCGACCGGCACCGACGACGAGCCGTGCAGCACGATGGGGAAGCCCGGGATGCGTCGCTCGATCTCCTTCAGGATGTCGAAGCGCAGGTCGGGCGGGACGAGCACGCCCTCGGCGGTGCGGGTGCACTGCTCGGGCCTGAACTTGGTGGCGCCGTGCGAGGTCCCGATGGAGATGGCGAGCGAGTCGACCCCGGTCTTCTTCACGAAGTCCTCCACCTCCCCGGGCTGGGTGTAGTGGGACTTCTCGGCCGAGACGTCGTCCTCCACGCCGGCCAGGACGCCGAGCTCGCCCTCGACGGTGACGTCGTGCTGGTGGGCGTACTCCACCACCTTCTTGGTGAGCTCCACGTTCTTGTCGTAGGGCAGGTGCGAGCCGTCGATCATCACCGAGGAGAAGCCGCTCTCGATGCAGTCCTTGCAGAGCTCGAAGCTGTCGCCGTGGTCGAGGTGGAGCACGATGGGGATGTTGCCGCCGAGCTCCTTCGAGTAGGCCACCGCGCCCTGGGCGAGGTAGCGCAGGAGCGCCCTGTTGGCGTACTTGCGGGCGCCCGAGGAGATCTGCAGGATCACCGGAGACTTGGTCTCCACACAGGCCTGGATGATGGCCTGCAGCTGCTCCATGTTGTTGAAGTTGTACGCCGGGATGGCGTAGCCGCCCGCGACCGCTTTCCGGTAGAGCTCGCGGGTGTTGACGAGACCGAGTTCCTTGTAGCTGACCATTGTTTTTCCTTCTCCTGCGGTGATGTGAGGCGCTCTCCTGCGGCTCGTTTCCCGCCCGAAGGCGAGCCTTTGCGGGCCCCCGGCCTCCCCTCGACACGCGTCTAAGCCGGGGCGCTCCTCCTTCTATCACCTCGGAGCCCGGGCGGGGACCCTTGTTGTCGCACACGCCCGGACACCCGGGAGCCCTCCCGAGGCGCGGGCCTCCCAAGATCCCGCCGTCACGGGGGCGGCCTCGCCGGGCCGCCCAGGTAGGCGTGGCGCACCCGCTCGTCCAGGGCGAGGGCCTCGCAGGGCCCCTCGAGGACCAGCGCGCCCCGCTCGAGGACGTAGCCGTAGCCCGCCAGCTCCAGGGCCAGCCGGGCGTTCTGCTCCACGATGAGGATGGTGGCCCCGCCGCGGTGGATGGCCTTCACGGTCTCGAAGACCTGCTCGACCAGGATGGGCGAGAGGCCCATCGACGGCTCGTCGAGGAGGAGCACCTTGGGCCTCGCGAGGAGCGCCCTCGCGAAGGAGAGCATCTGCTGCTCGCCGCCGGAGAGGCGGCCGGCGAGCTCGCGCCGGCGGGTGCCCAGGATGGGGAAGCGCTGGTACTGCTCCTCGAGGGCCCTCGCGTCCCCGCCGCGCCGGAGCGCGGTGAGGAGCAGGTTCTCCTCCACCGTCATGCGCCCGAGGATGGCGCGCCCCTCGGGCACGAGGGAGAGGCCGGCCGCCACCGCCCGGTGGGCGGGCAGGCCGGTGATGTCCTCGCCGAAGAGCCGCACCCGGCCGGCCTTGGGCCGGACGAGCCCGGTGAGCGCGCCCAGGATGGAGGACTTCCCGGCGCCGTTCGGGCCGATGAGGGTGACGATGGCGTGCTCGGGCACCTCGAGGCTCACCCCGCGCACCGCCTCCACCTGGCCGTAGGCGACGTGGAGGTCCCGGACCTCGAGCAAGGGCGGTGTGCTCACCCGCGGGCGCGTCCCAGGTAGGCGGCCACCACCGCCCGGTCGCGCGCCACCGCCGCGGGCGGCCCGTCGGCGATGACCTGGCCGAAGGCGAGCACGGTGACCGCGTGGCAGCTCTCCATGACGAGCCGCACGTTGTGCTCGACGAGCAGGACCGCGTGCCCCTCCCTCGCGAGCTCACGGATGAGGTCGGCCACCGCCTCGGCCTCCACCGGGTTCATCCCCGCGGTGGGCTCGTCGAGGAGCAAGAGGCGCGGGGAGAGGCCGAGCGCGCGCGCGATCTCGACCCGCCGCTGCTCGCCGTAGGAGAGGTTCCTCGCCGGGACGCGGCTGCGCGAGCGCAGGCCCACCCGCTCGAGGAGCGCCCTCGCCTGCTCGGTCGCCGCCCGCTCCTCGGCGGCGGCGCTCGGGAGGCGGAGGAGGCGCGCGAGGAGGGAGGGGTGCCTCGTCTGGTGCTCTCCCACCACCACGTTGTCCTCGGCCGACAGGTCCGGGAAGAGCCGGATGCTCTGGAAGGTGCGCGCCACTCCCAGGGCGGCGATGCGGTGGGGCGGGAGGCCCGCGATGTCCCGCCCGTCGAGGGTGATCTCGCCCGAGGTGGGCCGGGTGAGGCCGGAGACGAGGTTAAGGACGGTGGTCTTGCCCGCCCCGTTCGGCCCGATGAGCCCGTGCACCTCGCCCGGCCGGACCTCGAAGCTCGCCCCGTCGACGGCCCGGACGCCGCCGAAGGCGCGGGCCAGGCGGGCCACCCTGAGGAGCGCGCTCACGCCGCGATCCGTTGGGCCCGGGCGGCCCTGAGCCTTCGGGGCAAGGAGGCGAGCCCGTCCGGCAAGAACAGGATCACCGCCAGGAGGATGAGGCCGTTCGCCATGAGGCGCAGCGGGCCGGGCTCGAGGCCCACGAGCGGGGAGAGCTCGCGCAGGATCTCGGGCAAGAGGGTGAGGAAGGCCGCTCCCAGGGCCGGGCCCAGGCAGGTGAGGGTACCCCCCACCACCGCGAAGACCAGCATGTCCACCGCCCTCAGGAAGGAGAAGCCGTTCGGCGCCACCATGAAGGTGAAATGGGCCTCGAGCGCGCCGGCCACCCCGGCCAGGGCCGCTCCCAGCACCAGCATGGCGAGCTTGTAGCGGTGGGTGGGGATGCCGAGGGTGCGGGCGGCTGGCTCGTCCTCGCGGATGGCCTCGAGCGCGAAGCCCCACTTCGAGCCGCGGAGCCGCGCGAGCGCGTAGAGCGCCACCCCGAGGACGAGGTAGATGAGCGGGAGGGAGGTGAGCTGCGGAATGGCCACCAGCCCCTGCGCGCCGTTCACGTACTCCCAGTTAACTAGGCCGATCCGCACCACCTCGCCGAACCCGAGGGTGGCGATGGCCAGGAACACCCCCTTGAGCCGCAGCACCGGCAGCCCGAGCGGCACTGCCAGCGCGGCTGGCAGGAGCGTGCCGGCGAGAAGCGCCAGCCCGAAGGGACCGTGCGCCTTCAGGGTGACGAGGGCGGCCGCGTAGGCCCCGACGGCCGCGAAGCCGGCGTTGCCGAGGGCGAGCTGGCCGCAGGCGAGGGTGGCGTAGACCGAGAGCGCGAAGAGCGCGTTCAGGCCGACGTAGCCGAGGGTCGACTGGTAGGTGGCGTAGAGGTCGGCGAGGTAGGACCCCACGAGCCCTAGGCCTCGCGCAGCGAGGCCCCTCCGAAGAGGCCGCGCGGCCTCAGGACCAGGATGAGGAACAGCCCGGCGAAGGAGAGGGCGTCCCGCCAGGAGGCGCCGAGGTAGGCCACCACGAACACCTCGGTGATGCCGAGCAGGAAGCCGGCCACCACCGCGCCCGGCATGGAGCCCATGCCCCCGACGATGATCACCGACAGCCCCTTCAGCTCGACGCTCCGCCCCATGTCCGGGGAGATGGCGTTGAAGGCGAGGGCGAACAGCACCCCGGCCGCCCCGCCGAGGGCCGAGGAGATGGCGAAGGCGGCCGCCACCACCCGGTCGACGTGGACGCCGACGACCCGCGCCGCCCGCGGGCTCTCCGCCACCGCCCTGAGGTCGCGCCCGAGGCGGGTGCGGCGGACGAGGAAGGTGAGCGCGAGGAAGAAGGCCACCGCGGTGGCGATGATGCCCAGCTTGAGCCCGGAGACCACCCCGCCCATGAGCGCCACCGGCCGGTCGGGCACGGTGCCGATGGGGAAGCGGGCGATGTTGGGCCCGAAGACCTCGAGGGCCAAGGCCTCGAAGACGGTCGCCACCGCGAGCGAGCTGATGAGGCCAGCCACGTTGGAGTCGGTGCGGCCGCGCAGGGGCCGAAAGGCCACCCGCTCGAGGAAGAGCCCGAGCAGGGCAGCCGAGAGGAGCGTGAGCGGCAGGGCGAGCAGGATGGGGAGGTGGAGGTGGGTGACGAGCGAGAGCGCGACGAAGGCCGACAGCATGAAGACCGCGGCGTGGGCCAGGTTCAGCATGTCGAGCACGCCGAAGACGAGCGTGTAGCCGAGCGCGAACAGGGCGTAGATGCTGCCGAGGAAGATCCCGTTCAAGACCTGCTGACCCACGCGGTCGGTACCTCCAGCGGCGAGGGTCAGGGCACGATGACGAACTTGCCGTCCTTCACCACCTGTAAGGCCGGCGGGTGGCTCCCGTCGCGGCTCGGCAGGATGCTGAAGCGGCCGAGTGGGGTCTCGAGGTCCTTCACCTTGGTGAGGGCGGCTCTCAGGTCCTCGCGGCCGGTCTTGAGGCCCGCGAGCCTCACCGCCTCCGCCACCACCAGCACGCCGGTGTAGGCCTGGGCGCAGAACTGGTCCGGGTCGAGCTTGCGGGCCGCCATGGCGGAGAGGAAGGCCTGGTTGGCCTTCTCGGTCGAGCTCTTGTTCCAGGCCGTGCCGGCGTAGACGCCCTCGGCGGCCGGGCCGGCGATCTTGACGAAGGCCGGGCTGTTGAAGCCGTTTCCGCCCCAGATCGGGACCTTCCAGCCGAGCTGGCGCGCCTGGACCACGATGCCGGCGGCATTCTCGGCCAGCGCCGAGACCATGAGGATGTCGGGGTCCTGCCCCTTCAAGGCGGTGAGCTGGGCGCTGTAGTCCTGGTCGGGCTTGGCGAAGGTCTGCGTCCCGACGATGGGGATCTTGAGCTCCTCGAGGGCCGCCCGCATGACGTTGTAGCCGGCCTGGGTGTAGGCGTCGTCGTTGCCGTAGAGGATGCCGGCCCGCTTGAAGCCGAGCCTCGCCTGCATGCGGGCCAGGGCTGGCCTTATGACCTGGGCCTCGGTGAGCGAGACCCGGAAGATGCAGTCGCCGATGTCGGTGATCCCCTGGGGGGCGGTGTTGGAGACCGCGACCACCGGCACCCGGGCGGCCTGGGCGAGCGGGTCGGCCGCGGTGGCGGTGTTGGAGAGGGTGGGCCCGATGATGACCGCCACCTTCTCGCGGTGGATGAAGCGCTGGAAGACCGCGATCCCCTGCTCCTTGGTGGAGGCGTCGTCGTCGACGACCGCCTCGATCCTCACCGGGAGGAGCGCCTTGGAAGCGTTCACCACCTCCACCGCCGCCTGGATGCAGGCCTTCTGGGCCACCCCGTAGACGGCGGCCGGTCCGGTCATGCTGAGCGCGGCCCCGATGCGGACTACGGTGTCGGCCCGGGCGCTCGCGCCGGCGAGGGCGGCGAGGATGGCGGCGGCTAAGCCGAGATCCCGTGCGGGGTGCATGCGGGTTCCTCCTGGAACGCGTGGAGAGGCGGCGGTACCCGTTCGTACGCGATGGAGGGCGCTCGCGCAAGCGCCCGACACTATCGGTAGAACGGGGGAGGCCCCTTTAGCGCGGGGGGCCTCTGGTCGAGGAGGCCCGGGGAGCCTAGCCGCCGAGGAGCGCCATGAGGTGGGCCTGCATGGAGCGGCGGCGCGCCGGGTCCTTGCAGGTCTCGACCGCGCGGCCCCAGGCCTCGCGGGCCGAC
>DATJVF010000077.1:0-6638 GCA_035501995.1 Anaeromyxobacteraceae bacterium | reverse complement strand
GGCGCGCTCGACGGACCCCAAACCTATCAGAGATCGGGCCCCGCCTGCGACACACGGTGCGGCGCCCCCCGTGGGCCACCTCCCCGCGAGGAGAGGGCGCGCCGCCCGCCCCGGCGGCAGGCTCCACCCTCGAGGCCGGCGAGCGGCCCTGGGGAGGGAGCATGCGCATCGCGCTGGCGGGAGACCACGCGGGCTTTGCGCTCAAGGAGAGCCTCCGGCACAGGCTCGCGGCCCGGGGGGAGGCGGTGGAGGACCTCGGCGCTCGCGACGAGCAGCCGAGCGACTACCCCGACTTCGCCGAGGCGGTCGGCCGGGCGGTGGCCGAGGGCCGCGCCGAGCGGGGCATCCTGGTCTGCGGGAGCGGGGTGGGGGTGGCGGCGGCCGCCAACAAGATCCCCGGTGTCCGGGCCGGCCTGTGCCACGACCACTACTCGGCCCACCAGGGCGTGGAGCACGACGACATGAACGTGCTGGCGCTCGGGTCCCGGGTGGTGGGCGAGGCGGTGGCCTTCGAGCTCGTCGACGCCTTCCTCGCCGCCCGCTTCAGCGGCGAGGAGCGTCACCTGCGCCGGCTCGCCAAGGTGAGGCTCATCGAGGCGCGCTACGCGCGCTTGCGCGGCGACTGATGGGAGCGGCCTCGCCGACGTTCGACCGGCGGCCGGAGGGCAGTTTCGGTTACAGTGGCCCGCGTGGCGGCGGAGATCCTCGCCTTCAGGGGGGTGACGAAGCGCTACGCGCTCTCGGGGGGCGCCACCCTCGACGCGCTCGCCGGGGTCTCGGCCGAGCTCGGGCCGGCGCGCTCGGTGGCCCTCGTCGGCCGCTCCGGCTCGGGCAAGTCCACCTTCCTCCACCTGGCGGCCGGCATCGACGCGCCGACCGCCGGAGAGGTCCTCCTCTGCGGTCGCGAGCTCTCCACGCTCTCCGACCGCGAGCGGACGCTCGTGAGGCGCGCGGCGGTCGGGCTGGTCTTCCAGTTCTTCCACCTCTTGCCCCACCTCTCGGTGCTCGACAACGTCCTCGTGCCGGGCCTCATCGCGCGGGACGATCCGGCCCCGCTCGGGCGGCGCGCCCGCGAGCTCCTCGAGCGGGTGGGCCTGGCCGGGCGGGCGGGCGAGCCGGTGCAGAGGCTCTCGGGCGGAGAGATGCAGCGGGTGGCGCTGTGCCGGGCGCTGCTGCGGCGGCCGCGGCTCGTGCTCGCCGACGAGCCCACCGGCAACCTCGACGAGGCGACCGGCCAGGTGGTGATGGAGCTCTTGCTCGGGATGGTGCGCGAGGAGGGCAGCGCCCTCGTCTACGCCACCCACAGCCTGGAGCTCGCGGCCCTGGCCGACGAGACCTGGCGCCTCCACAGTGGGATCCTGGAGCGCCGGTGAGGCGCTATCTCGCCCGAGCGCTGCTCTCCGGGCCCGGCGGCGGCCGGGCCCTCTTCCTGCTCGCGGTGGCCGGGGTGGCCCTCGGCGTGGGCTCGGTGCTCTCGATCGAGATCCTCGACCAGGGCGCCATCGGGGCCTTTGCCGGCAGCGTGCGGGCCGTCTCCGGGGAGGCCGCGCTGACCGTCCTCGGCCGGGGCGGGACCCTGCCCGACGCGCTCTTGCCCGCGGTGCTCTCGGTGCCGGGGGTCAAGGCCGCCCGGCCGGTCGTGAAGCTGGAGGTGGCCGTCGAGGCTCGTCCCGGGGCCTCGCTCGAGCTCGTGGGGACGGACCTCCTCTCGCCCTCGCGGTCGCCCGCCAGCCTGCCGCCCGGGGAGGTGGCGAGGGCGCTCGCCGAGCCGGGTTGGGTGGCGGTGACGGTCCGCTACGCCGCCGAGATGGGCTGGGAGCGCGGCTCGCGTGTCTGGGTCTCGCTCGGGTCGCGCCGCGTCGAGCTCCTCGTGGGCGCGCTCGTCGACCTCGAGCGGGTGGCGCCGCTCGCCAGCCGCCGGCTGGCAGTGATGGACATCGCCCAGGTGCAGGCGCTGTTCGGGGCGCAGGGCCGGCTCACGAGCCTCGACGTGGTGGCGGAGCCGGGCGAGGATCTCAACCGGCTGAGGCGGCGGCTCGGGGCCACCCTCGGCGAGGCGGTGCGGGTCGAGACGCCCGAGGAGCGGGTGGCCGAGGCCGGGACCTTGCTCGAGGCCTTCCGGCTCAACCTGACGGCGCTCTCCATGGTGAGCCTGCTCGTGGGGGGCTTCCTCGTCTACGCCAGCACCGAGGCGGCGCTGTACCGGCGGCGGGAGGAGCTCGGCATCCTCCGGTGCCTCGGCGCCACCCGCGGCGAGGTGCTCGGCCTCGTGCTCCTCGACGCCGCGCTGCTCGGCCTCCTCGGCACCGCCGCCGGGGTCCCTCTCGGCTGGCTGGCGGCCCGCGCCAACTTGGGTGCGGTGAGCGCCACCCTGCGCACCGTCTACCTGCTCGAGGGCGTGGAGCGGGTGACCCTCTCGCCCGGCCTCTTCTTCCTGGCGGTGGGCCTCGGGCTCGGCGGCGCCCTCCTGGGCGCGCTCTTCCCGGCGCTGGAGGTGGCGCGGGCGGACCCGCGCGCGCTCCTCCTCGCCCGCGCGGGTGGAAGGGCGCATGGCCCTCGCCCCCGCACGCTCTTCGGCGCCGGGCTGGCCGTCCTCTCCGCGGTGGCGGCGCTGGTGCTCGGGCCCTTGCGGGGCTTCGCGCCCTCGGGCTTCGCGCTCGCGCTCGCGCTCCTCGGCGCGGCCCCGCTCTCGGCCCCGCTCCTCCTCCAGGGCGCCCTGCGCCTCGGGCCGCCGCGGCGACTCGGCGTCGCTTACGGTGCCCGCGACCTCGCGGTCCACCTGCGCTCGACCGCGGTGGCCGCCGGGGCGCTGGCGGTGGCGGTGAGCATGGTGACCGGCATCACCGTGATGGTCGGGAGCTTCCGGCGGACGGTGGAGGACTGGCTCGCCGCCACCCTGCGCGCCGACGTTTACGTGACGACGCCCTCGTGGCGGCGCGGGCGCGGGGAGGCCCCCCTCGACCCGGCCGTGGTTTCGAGGCTGTCCTCCGAGCACGGGGTCCGGGCCATCGACCGCCTGCGGCAGCTCTCGGCCGAGATCGGGGGCCGCCGCGTCGCGGTCTCCGGCTTCGACGCCCAGAGGCCGCAGGCGCGGGACCGGGTGCAGCTCCTCGAGGGCGACGCGGGGGAGGCCCTGGAGCGGCTCCGGCGCGGGGCGGTGCTCGTCTCGGAGCCGCTCCTGCGCAAGTGGGGTCTCGGGCCCCGCACCGGCATCGTCCTCGACGGACCGCACGGCGAGGAGCGTTTCGAGGTGGCCGGGGTCTACCGCGACTACGGTGCCGAGGGGGGCTCGGTGCTCATGGACCTCGCCACCCTCGAGGCGCACTTCGGCCCCGGACCCCTCACGAACCTGGCCCTGTACCTCGCCCCGGGCACGGATCCCGAGGCCTTCGCCGCGCGGCTCAGGGCCGAGTTCCCGGGCGACGCGCTCCTCATCCGCTCGAACCGCACCCTGCGGCGGCAGGTGCTCTCGGTGTTCGAGGAGACCTTCGCGGTGACCCGGCTCCTCGAGGGGATGGGGCTCGTGGTGGCGGTGGCCGGGGTCACCCTCTCGCTCCTCGTCCTCGCCCGCGAGCGCTCGAGCGAGATCGCGCTCTACCGCTCGCTCGGCGCCACGCGCCCCCAGGTCTTCCAGGTCTTCGTGGGGCGCGGGCTCGGCATCGCCCTCGCCGGGCTCCTCCTCGGCGCGCTTTCCGGGGCCGGGCTGGCCCTCGTGCTGGTGGACCTCGTGAACCCCACCTGGTTCGGTTGGAGCCTGACCCTCCATCCCCCCTTGGCGACCCTGGTCCTGCAGGCCCTGGCGCTCCTCGGCGCGGCGCTCCTCGCGAGCCTCTACCCGGCCCTGCGCGCCAGCCGGACGCCGGCGGCGGAGCTCGCACGCGATGCCCTCTAGGCGCACCCTCGCGCTCCTCGCCCTGGGCACCGCCCTGGCGGGACCCCCGTCCGGGGACGGTGGCGCGGTGGCCGCGGGGTTCCAGGGCGCGGCGAGGGGCTATCCGTTCCGTTTCCCGCGCGACCACTTCACGCACCCCGGCTACCGCACCGAGTGGTGGTACTTCACCGGAAGGCTCGAGGCGCTCGACCCCCCCGGCCGGTCGTTCGGCTACCAGCTCACCTTCTTCCGCCTCGGCCTCCTCGGGAAGAAGCCGTCCCTCGACTCGCCCTGGGCGAGCGCCAACCTCGTCATGGTCCACGCCGCGGTGAGCGATCTCGACGCGCGCTCACACCGGTTCTCGGAGGTGCTCTGGCGGGAGATGCCCTACCTCGCGGCCCTGGCGCCCTTTCCCGGGCACCCCCTCGCCTGGGCCCGGGCGCCGGCGGGCTCGAGGGGTCGCATGAGCCTCGATCTCTCGGGCGAGGCCTTCGAGCTCGTGGCGGAGGACGACCGGCGCGGGCTCGCCTTCAGGCTCTCGGCGGGGCCCGGCGGGCCGCCGGTCCTGGAGGGCCCGGACGGGTTCTCGCAGAAGTCCACCAGCCAGGGTTACGCGAGCCTGTACTACAGCTTCCCGCGCCTTTCCACCGAGGGCACCCTCGAGGTGGGGGGGAGGAGCTACCGGGTGCGCGGCGAGAGCTGGATGGACCACGAGTTCGGCTCCTCGGAGCTCGCGCCTTCGCAGGTGGGGTGGGACTGGTTCGGTCTCAGGCTCGGGGACGGGCGGGACCTCATGCTCTACCTCATGCGCCGCGAGGACGGGTCGATCGACTACGCGCAGGGGACGCTCGTGCAGCCGGGCGGGGGAGTGCGCTACCTCGCCGCCTCGGAGTTCGAGGTGCGCGCCACCGCCCGCGCGAGGAGCGCGAAGGGCTCGGCGGACTACCCGGCCGCCTGGGAGGTGAGGGTGCCGTCGGCTGGCATCGCGCTCCGGGTGGTGCCGGCGCTGGCCGATCAGGAGGACCGCTCCGAGCTCGTCCCGGGCCTCGCCTACTTCGAGGGCGCGGTCGACCTCACTTGGGCCTCGGGCGAGAGGGCCGGAGAGGGCTACGTCGAGCTCACGGGTTACGGCCCGAGATCCCGGCCACCCATCTGAACGGCACGGGCAGGCGGTCGCGGGCGTAGAGCCAGAGCGCCGGCGCGAGGAGAGCGGTCGCGAATCCCGCCTGGCCCCAGCCAGCCTGGGCCACACAGAAGTCGGCGAACCCGTGCAGGAGGGCGGCCAGGGCGACGGCGAGGGCGACGCGCAGGGCAGCGCGGCCTCGGCTGAGGCCGGCTACCTCGGCGAGCGCGACCGCGAAGGGCGCCGCGAGGAGCCCGTGGGCCACCGGTCCGAAGGCCACGCGGGTGACCGCCACCGGCCACCCCGCGCCCTGCAGGGCCACCGCGGCCTCGGCGACTGCGAAGACCGAGGCCACCGTCAGGGTAGTGCCGAAGAGCGTCCGCTCACCCTTGCGGGAGGGCGGGACGGCGAGGGCGACGCCGAACAGCTTCGCGCCCTCCTCCACGAGACCGACCACCCCCGCCGCGCCCAGCGCCGGCCAGCTCCCCGCCGCGATCCACGACCATCTGAGTTGCAGGCCCGCCAACTGCAGGAGGCCGTAGCCGATGGAGGCTACTCCGAGCGCGGCGAGGCCGCCGAGGATCCCCCTGAGGGCGGTGGCGAGGTGGTCGCCCTCCGCTCGCGAGGTGGCCACGAGCACCCACACGAAGCCCAGCCCGGCGCAGACCGCGAGCCAGCTCGGGCCTCCGACTCCCACCCCGTGTCCGAAGGTGCCCATGTTGCCTACATGGCCATGGTAGCGGTCCGAGGTGGCCGCCGTACCCAACGCGGTGCGGGCTTCGTTGGGGTGGGTGAGGGTGGGATGGCTTCCACCCGGGGGAGGTAAAGCGGCGGCGCCCCATCGCGGCTTGGGGGGCCTCGGGTCCCAAGGCCTGCCAAGAATTCGAGGAATCCGGGTGCGTGAAGGGCGCGCTCGTCGAGGGAGGCGCGGTGGCGGAAAGACGCGACGAGGACCCCCTATTTAGAGGGTCCCCGTGCGAGAACGCCAATATCCCTTCCGGGTTACTTGTCCGGGTTAGGGAGCATGAAGTCGCGGATGAGGGCCGACAGGTCGCTCGACGCGGCGAGGAACTGGCGCAGGGTCCTGCGGGTCGCGCCGAAGGAGTCGAACTCGGCTGGGCTGAGGCCCTTCTCGGTCGAGGCGCGGCGGTAGTCGGGGAACTTCTCGAGCTCGGCGAGGATGCGCGGGTCGACCGGTTCGTCCATGCGGGCCACCGGCCCGATGCCGCTCGCGTTGAAGCGGACCTGCCAGTTGTAGGGCGGGGAGACGACGACGTCGCCGCCGACGAACTGGCTCCAGTGCATGTGGTTGCGGAAGGCGGCCGAGAGCAGGCGGAGGCGGTAGCCGCGCTCCTTGAAGAGGCGGTAGCTCTTCTTCATGACCGCCACCCCCGCCCATTCGAGGACGCCCGGGTCGACGGTGATGCCGTCCTTCTCGGCCGTGACCTTCAGCCAGTCGTCCAGGCGACCGACCATGATGGTGCAGACCGGCCCCATGGTGGTGATGTCCTGGCCCTCCTTCTCGCGACGCTTCAGGCCCCGCTCGACCGCCTCCGCCACCGCCACCGCCTGGGGCAGGGTGAAGGAGACGGTGGCGTTGATGGATACGCCGCGGTAGGTGGCCTCCTCGATGGCGTGGACGCC
>DATJVF010000076.1:0-11192 GCA_035501995.1 Anaeromyxobacteraceae bacterium | reverse complement strand
TCGTACGGCAGAAGGAGCTCGACAACGGCGCGCTGCCTGACTTTCTTCCTTCCACCGCTTCCATTCGCTCCGGGGATTGGACCGTAGCGCCCATCCCGAAAGACCTTCAGGATCGCCGCGTCGAAATCACGGGCCCGGTGGATCGCAAGATGATCATCAACGCGCTCAACTCGGGCGCCCAGGTCTTCATGGCGGACTTCGAGGACTCCAACGCTCCGACCTTCGAGAACCTGGTCCAGGGCCAGCAGAACCTCTACGAGGCGGTCCGCCGGACCATCGAGTACGTCGCCCCCGAGACCCAGAAGCGCTACCGCCTCGGGGAGCGCACCGCCGTCCTCTTCGTCCGCCCGCGCGGCTGGCATCTCCCCGAGTGGCACCTGCTCGTCGACGGGCGGCCGGTCCCGGGCGCGCTGTTCGACTTCGGCGTCTACTTCCACCTCAACGCGGCGGAGCTCCTCGCCCGCGGCAGCGGGCCCTACTTCTACTTGCCCAAGCTCGAGAGCCACCTCGAGGCCAGGCTCTGGAACGAGGTCTTCCTGCGCGCCCAGGAGGCGCTCGGCGTGCCGCGCGGCACCATCAAGGCCACCTGCCTCGTCGAGACCCTCCCGGCCGCCTTCGAGATGCACGAGATCCTGTGGGAGCTGCGCGAGCACTCCGCCGGCCTCAACTGCGGACGCTGGGACTACATCTTCTCCTTCATCAAGCGCTTCAGGAACGACCCGCGCTTCGTCCTCCCCGACCGTGCCCTCGTCACCATGGACAAGTCGTTCCTCGACGCCTACGTGCAGCTCCTCATCCGGACCTGCCACGAGCGCAACGTCCACGCCATGGGCGGCATGGCCGCCCAGATCCCGGTGAAGGACGACCCGAGGGCCAACCAGGCCGCGCTCGCCAAGGTGCAGGCCGACAAGCTGCGCGAGGTGCGGGCCGGCCACGACGGCACCTGGGTGGCCCACCCCGGCCTCGTCCCCATCGCGCGGAGCGTCTTCGACGAGTTCATGCCGGGGTCGAACCAGATCCACCTGAAGCGCGACGAGGTGCGCGTCGGTCCGAAGGAGCTCCTCGCCGTCCCGGAGGGGCCGCGCACCGAGGAGGGGCTGCGGCACATGATCCGGGTCTCGGTCCAGTACCTCGAGGCCTGGCTGCGCGGCTCGGGCTGCGTGCCCATCTACGGCCTCATGGAGGACGCCGCCACCGCCGAGATCAGCCGGGCCCAGGTCTGGCAGTGGATCCACCACGGGGTGCGGCTCGAGGGCGGGGAACCGGTGACCGCCGAGTTCTTCCGGCGGGTGCTGGCGGAGGAGATGGACCGGCTCCACCGCCAGCTCGGCGATCGCCGCTACCAGGGCGGCAAGTTCCCCGAGGCGCGCGCCCTCTTCGAGCGGTTGTCGACCGCCGCCGAGTTCCTGGAGTTCCTCACCCTCCCCGCCTACGAGGCGCTGCTGGCCGAGGAGTCCGGCAGCGCGCCCCTGGCCCTCCTCGCCCCGGGGGCCGAGGAGGTCGCCACCGGGCCGGCCCCGCACCACCCCGACCCGCGGCGCTGGGAGGGGATCCGGCGCACCTACGCGAGGAGCGACGTGGAGCGGCTGCGCGGGAGCCTCCGCATCGAGCACACCCTGGCCGAGCACGGCGCGCTGCGCCTGTGGGAGCTGCTCCACAGCGAGCCCTACCTGCCGGCCCTGGGCGCCCTCACCGGCAACCAGGCCGTGCAGATGGTGAAGGCCGGGCTGAAGGCCATCTACCTCTCCGGCTGGCAGGTGGCGGCCGACGCCAACACCTCCGGCCAGACCTACCCCGACCAGAGCCTCTACCCGGTCGACTCGGTGCCCGCCGTGGTCCGCCGGGTGAACCGGGCCCTCGAGCGGGCCGACCAGATCGCCCGCGCCGAGGGGCAAAAGGGTCCCCACTTCTTCGCCCCCATCGTGGCCGACGCCGAGGCCGGCTTCGGCGGCGCGCTCAACGCCTTCGAGCTCATGAAGGCCCTCATCGAGGCCGGCGCGGCCGGGGTGCACTTCGAGGACCAGGTGGCGAGCGAGAAGAAGTGCGGGCACCTCGGCGGCAAGGTGCTCGTGCCCACCGCGCAGTTCATCCGTACCCTCACCGCGGCCCGGCTGGCCGCCGACGTCCTCGGGGTCCCCACCCTGCTCGTCGCCCGTACCGACGCCGACTCCGCCAAGCTCATCATGAGCGACGTCGATCCCTACGACGCCCCCTTCATCGACCGGGCTCGTGGCCGCACGCCGGAGGGCTTCTACTACCTGAAGGGCGGCGTCGAGTGCGCCATCCACCGGGCGGTCGCCTACGCGCCCTACGCCGACCTCCTCTGGTGCGAGACCTCCAAGCCCGATCTCGACGAGGCGCGGGCCTTCGCCGAGGGGGTGCGGGCCAGGTTCCCCGGCAAGATGCTGGCCTACAACTGCTCGCCCTCCTTCAACTGGAGGAAGAACCTCGACCCGGGCACCATCGCCCGCTTCCAGGCGGCGCTCGGCGAGCTGGGCTACAAGTTCCAGTTCGTCACCCTGGCCGGCTTCCATGCCCTGAACTACGCCATGTTCCGGCTGGCCCGCGACTACCGCGACCGCGGGATGGCGGCCTACAGCGAGCTGCAGGAGGAGGAGTTCGCCGCCGAGAAGAGCGGCTACAGCGCCACCCGGCACCAGCAGGAGGTGGGCACCGGCTACTTCGACCACGTGCTCGAGACCATCACCGGCGGCGAGGCCTCCACCGCGGCGCTCAAGGGCTCCACCGAGACCGCCCAGTTCACCGAGGGCGACCGGCTCGAGGCCGCCGAGCGCGCCATGGCCGCCGACCACCGCGAGCTCGCCGCCCGCATCGCCCAGGTGAAGGACGCCGCCGGCGCGCCGGCGCTCCTCGCCGCACTCGACGAGCTCTCGGGCTTCCTCGCCCTGCACTTCGAGCGCGAGGAGCGCGACCAGGGCCTGTTCGGCATCCTGGCCGCCGAGGGCGACTCGGAGGAGGTGGAGGCCCTGCTCGCCGAGCACCGGGACCTCCTCGTCGAGGTGAAGGCCATCCTCCGCGGCGCGCGCGACGGGCTGTCGGCGAGAGAGGCCGCCGACCGCGCCGGCCAGCTCGCCGCGCGGCTGCGCCTCCACGAGACGCGCGAGCACGAGATGGCGGAGCGGGCGCTCGGCGCCCGCTCGCCCCGCGCCAGGTCCGCCTGAGGATCCGCTCGCCGGGAAGGCCTCCCCGCGCCTGCGGCGGGTAGGACCTTGTGCGCAGATTGTTGCTAGACCGGGTGGCTCGCGCCGCGTAGATCTTCCGGCGAGACCATGCGACCGCGCACCCTCGTCCCGCTCCTCCTGGTCCTTTCCGCCGCTTGCGGCGGCGGCTCCTCCTCGCCGGCCGCCTGCACCCCTTCCGACGGCGGGGCCCTCGGCTGCAGCCCCTCCGAGAAGCCGGTCGGGACGAGCACCGCAGCGGCCCCCCTCGGCGTCCAGCTCCTCGGCCACCAACAGGTCGGGACGAGCGTGCCCTTCACCGTCCCGGCCGGCACCGCCAGCCTCACCATCGTCGAGCAGGCGGTGAGCGCGCTCGACTCGGTCACGGTCGACTGCACCCCCCTCGACAACGTGGCCGTGCCGGCGCTGGTGGAGGTGGGGGGGAAGACGCTCTACGACGACACCAGGGACGACGGCTCCTTCAGCGGCGCCCCCACCGATCCCACCGCCATCGAGAACCTCCCGGCCTTCTTCTTCAGCGACAGCCCCTCCACCGGGACGCTCACCATCCCCAACTCGACCGGGGGCCTCGCCCTCGTGGCCCAAGGCGGCGGCCTCCCCTCCGGACAGGGCACCCTCGTCGTCTCCGACTACGCCTACGCCTGCAGCAACATCTCCGGCTGCAGCGGCGGGAGCACGAGCGGCGTCTACGACGTGACGGTCCTCACGAAGCCGCTCGTCAACGGGGGCATCCCCTCGCAGGTGACCCTCGACCTCAACGTCTACTTCGTCGCCACCTCGGCCTGCATCACCGCCCACAACTGCCCGGCCCTCTCCCAGAACACCGCCTCGAGCGACGTCGACCTCACCCGGATGAAGTCGACCCTCGCCACCCTCCTCGGGAACGCCGGGGTCTCGCTCGGCGCGGTACAGTTCCTCGACGCACCGTCCACGGTGCAGAGCGCCTACACGGCGGGGGTGGACATCCCCGAGGTGACCGGGGGCTCGGCCTGCGCGCCGCTCGAGCAGCTCCTCAAGAACGCCGGACCCGGCAACACCATGAACATCTTCCTCGTCCCCTTCATCACCCTCTCCGGCAGCGGGCTCGGCGCCGGCGAGCAGGTGGTGGGGGTGGACGGCACCATCCCCGGCCCGGCCACCATCGGCGGCACGGTGGCGAGCGGCGCCATCGTCTCGGTGGAGGACCTGCGCGTCGGAGAGGGGAACTGCACGGGCTCGAGCCCGGTGTTGAACCTCACCGCTAACGTGTGCGGGGCCGACATCACCGCCTACGTGATCGCCCACGAGACGGGGCACTTCCTCGGCCTCTACCACGTGACCGAGGCCGATGGCACCGAGTTCGATCCCTTGGCGGGCACCTCCCGCTGCACCTGCAGCCAGTGCGCGCCCCTCGCCTCGCGCTCCAGGTGCGGCGACGGCACCGCCACCCAGTACCAGATGCAGGTCTCCGATTGCCTGGCGGCTCTCCCGAACGCGGCCTCCGGCTGCGGCGGCGGGGACGACCTCATGTTCTGGCTCCTCGACGACGGCGCCAAGGGCACCCTCACCGCCGACCAGCAGAGCGTCATCCACGCGAACCCGCTCGTCCACTAGGGAGGGGCCGCCATGCACGCCAGCCTCTTCTGCCTGCTCCTCGCCCTCGGCGGCACCCCGGCCGAGTTCACCCTCGCGCCCGCCCGCAACGCCCCTCCCGCCTCGAGCCGCTCGGCCGCCCCGGCCGCCCCGCTCTCCGACGCGGAGGTGGCGGCCCGGGTGCACACCTACCTCGCCGCCATCGACACCCCCATCCGCCCCGAGCAGTGGCAGGCCCTCGGGCCCCGCGCGGTGGCGCCACTCGAGGCGGTGCTCTCGGACCAGGGCGCCCTGCCGAGCCGGCGCGCCAAGGCGGTCATGGCCCTCGCCCTCCTGGGCGGCGCCCGGGCGAGGTCGCTCGTCCTCGCCACCGCCCGCTCGGATGGGGTGCCGCTCGGGGTGAGGGCGAGCGCGCTCGAGGGCGCGGGCCACCTGCTCCCGCCGGGCGAGCTCTTCCTCGAGCTGCGGCCGGTCCTCGAGAAGGCGCCGGCGGCGCCGGTGCGCGCGCTCGCCGCCGGGGTGCTCTCCCGCCGGGCCCCCGGCGGCGCCTGCGGGGCCATCCGGGCCCAGGCCAGCCGCGAGGGGCCAGAGGAGCGGCTCGCCTTCGGGCGGGCGCTCGAGCGCTGCGCGGCGCCTCCCCCCTAGGCGCCAGGCGGCGCCGCGGCCCCCCATTCACGGCAGGTGCATTCACCCGAGGGGCCTTCCAACGGAACCCGCCGGTAGCGCGGCCGCGGCCTCCCGGCGGCGTTAAGAGGGCCCTCATGACCGCGCACATCCTGCTCTTCGCGCTCGACGACCTGCGCGAGCGCTACGGGAAGGGCGTGCCCGTGGAGGCCGATCCGCGCCAGGACACCACGCCCTTCCGCGCCTTCCGCGCGGCCCTCCTCGAGGCGCTCTCGGCGCGGACCAGGCGCGAGGCCCGCCTCTCGATGTGGTGGGAGGGGAGCTACAACGGCTATGCTCTGGCGGTGGCGATCGAGCCGGGCGACGCGGTGGAGAGCCTCGAGTCGGCCGCCGAGAGCGCCTGCCCGGTGGACGCGGCACGGCTCGCGAACCCGCGGCGGGCCCGCTATCCCCTGGCGCAGCTGTGGCCGGGCCGGGCCGAAGTCGCCCGCGGCGAGGACGGCGCGGTGGTGGAGGCCCCTTTCGGCGCCGGGGGCGGGCACTTCGGCGCGCCGGGCATGAGGAGGATCCCATGAAGGCGGTGGTCTTTGAGGGCCAGGGCGGACCGGAGGTCATCGCGATCCGGGAGCTCGCCGACCCTCGCCCGAGCCGGGGCGAGGTGCTGGTGCGGGTCCGCGCCGCCGGGCTCAACCGGGCCGATCTGTTGCAGCGGCGCGGCCTCTACCCGCCGCCGCGCGGGGTGCGCGAGGACCTGCCGGGACTGGAGTTCGCCGGCGAGGTGGCCGGCCTCGGCGAGGGCGTGAACGGGGCGAAGATAGGCGATCGCGTGATGGCCATCGCGAGCGGAGAGGCGCAGGCCGAGCTCGCCGTGGCCCACGAGCGGATGCTGGTCAAGGTCCCCGACCGCCTGTCGTTCCCCGAGGCGGGCGCGACCATGGAGGCCTTCGTCACCTCCCACGACGCGCTCTTCACCCTGGGCGGACTGCGCCCCGGCTGGCCGGTCCTGGTCCACGCGGTCGGCTCGGGGGTCGCCACCGCCGCCCTCCAGCTCGCCCGCGCCGGCGGCGCGCTCGTCATCGGCACGAGCCGCACGAAGGACAAGCTCGAGCGCGCCGCCGCGCTCGGCCTCGACCACGGCCTCCTCGTCGGGAAGGAGGCTCCCCGCTTCGCCGAGGAGGTGAAGAAGCTCACCTCGGGCGAGGGGGTGCCGCTCATCCTCGACTTCGTGGGCGGGGCCTACCTCGCCGAGAACTGCGCCGCGCTCGCCCAGGGCGGGAAGATCGTGACCATCGGCACCATGGGGGGCGCGAAGGCCCCCCTCGACCTCGCCCTCCTCATGCGCAAGCGGGCCACGGTGGAGGGCACGGTCCTGCGCCCCCGGCCCCTCGAGGAGAAGGTGCGGGCGACCCGGCTCTTCGCCCGGGACGCGGTCCCCCTCCTCGCCTCGGGCCGGGTGAAGCCGGTGGTGGACGCCGTGCTCCCTCTCGCGCAGGCGCGCGAGGCGCACGAGCGCATGGAGCGGAACGACTCGTTCGGAAAGCTCGTGCTCGCCCTGTAGCGGCGCGCGCCCGCGTCGCCGCACCCGCTCCGGGGCCAGCGCGAGCGCAGCGCCCTCCCGGGCGGGACCCTCCTCGTCCAGCGCTCAGCGGACGAACTGGAGGTGCCGCGACATGCGGCGGGCGAGCCCCGCGTCGCTCAGGATCACCGCCGCGCGCTCGACGCGCTGCCTCCCGAAGCCGTCGGCCGCCTCGTAGGCGGCGCAGATGAGGTCGCCGAGCGAGACGACGATCCGGCTCGGGAGCTTGGTGACGGATGCGCGGCGGGAGGTCTTCATGGTGGGCCTTCTTGTCGGTTCGCGTGGGGAGTGACCTCTTGCCCTAGCAAGTCCCTTGCCTTTCGCCGTCCAGCGTCATTCCGGCAGCTTGCTCGGCTCGACCGGCGCGAGCCTGACTTTTTTTCAGGCAGCCAGGATGGAAAGGCGACAGCCCGAGGCGGAGGCTGTTCTCTCCCGGAGACACCCGCCGGGGGTGACGGCCTCCCCGCCCGGGCCCCACGGCAGCTCGTTTCCAGCTCAGCCGCGCGGCCGGCCGTGCGGGGGCGGGAACTCTGTTAAGAAGGGCGCATGCCGAGTGCGCCCTCGAAGAACCTCGAGACCTTCAAGAACCCGAACCCGGGCCGCCCCTACGAGATCGCCATGGAGTGCCCGGAGTTCACCTGCCTGTGCCCGATGACGGGGCAACCGGACTTCGCCACCATCCGGCTGCGCTACGTGCCGGCCGAGCGGTGCGTCGAGCTGAAGAGCCTGAAGCTCTACCTGTGGAGCTACCGCGACGAGGGCGCCTTCCACGAGGCGGTGACGAACCGCATCTGCGACGACCTCGTGGCCGCGCTCGATCCGCGGTGGATCGAGGTCACCGGCGATTTCACCGTGAGGGGGGGTATCCACACCGCGGTGATCGTGCGCCACGGCGAGAAGCCGGCGCACATCCCGTAGCACCTGCCTGGAGGCTCCCGGCGGAACGGCTCGCTCCAAACGGGACGTGGCCCGAGCCCCCTACCCGGGGTCGCGAGGTAGAATCGCGACCCGTGACCGCCCTCCCGCCAGGCTTCGTCCCGAGCGCGCTCGTCGGGACCACCCTCGACGGGCGCTACCTCATCACGGAGCACCTCGCGAGCGGCGGCATGGGCGCCATCTTCCGCGCCGAGCACGTCTACATGAGGAAGGAGCTCGCGCTGAAGGTGCTGCGCCCGGACCTCTCCGCCCTGCCCGACCTCGCCGAGCGGTTCCGGCGCGAGGCCGAGATCGCCGCCTCCCTCGAGCACGCCAACATCGTCCGCGTCACCGACTTCGGGCGGAGCCCCGAGGGCTGGCTCTACCTCGCCATGGAGCTCCTCGAGGGCCAGAGCCTGTTCGAGCGGCTCCGCGCGGGCCCCCTCGCGCCGGAGGCGGCCCTCGGCATCCTGGTCAAGGTCTGCCGGGGGCTCGAGGCCGCGCACCGGCTGGGGGTCGTCCACCGGGACCTGAAGCCCGAGAACATCTTCCTGACCGCACCGGGCGAAGAGGTGAAGATCCTCGACTTCGGCATCGCCAAGATCACCTGTCCGGGGACTGCCAGCGACACCGAGGTCGGGGTGGTGGTTGGGACCCCGGAGTACCTCTCGCCGGAGCAGGCGGCGGGCACCCCGGTCGACGGCCGGGCCGACGTCTACGCGGTGGGCCTGCTCGGCTGGCGCATGCTGGCCGGGCGGCACCCCTTCGAGGCCGAGGACGCGCGCGGCCTGCTCATGATGCAGGCCACCCGGAAGGTTCCCTCGCTCGCCGAGGCCCGGCCGGAGCTCGCCACTCGGCCCGAGCTCGTGGCCGCCATCGCGCGCGCCTGCGAGAAGGACGCCCGCGAGCGCCAGGCCAGCGCCGGGGCCCTGCGCGCCGAGCTCGAGGCGTGCCAGGGGTCGCGCGGTCCGAGGGGGAAGGGCGAACCCGGTCCGGCGAAGGTGGCGGCGGGGGGGAGCGAGGCGCCCCCGCGAAGAAGGTCCCGCCCTCTCTCGGCCCTGTCGGCCCTCGCGCACGCCCTCGGCCGCGTGCCCGGGCGCTGGGCCATCGCCGCGCTCGCCCTCGCCGGGGTGCTCGCCGTCCCGGCCTCGGCAGGGGTCGCCCGCTGGCTCGACGGCCGGCCGCTCGCCCAGGGGCGGCGCCTGCTCGTGGCCCACGACTTCGAGGCCGCCCGGGACCTCCTCGTCGCCGCCGTGCTGAGGCGCCCCTCCGACGCGCGCCTGCGGCTGCTCGAGGGCCGGGTGCTGCACTGCCTTCCGGGCCAGGCCGCCCGCGGCATCGACGCCTACGCGGCTGCCCTGGACCTCGACGGGAAGGCGCTCGACGGCGCCGCGCTCCTCGATCTCACCGACGACCTCGCGCTCGGGGCGAGGCTCGCCGAGCGCGCCGCGCGCCTGCTCCTGCGCGAGGGGGCCCCGGCCGTCCCGGCCGTCGTCGAGGCCACCCGCGCCGGCAGCGGCCCCGCTCGCCTGCGCGCCCTCGAGCTCGCCCGGGCCCTCGGCGCCGAGGACCGGGTCGACGCCGCCGGCGCCTACGGCGCCCTGCTGCGGGACGAGGACTGCGAGGTGCGCAAGGCCGCGGCGCGCCGGCTGGGCGAGCGGGGGGAGCGCGCCGCCCGGCCGGCGCTCTCGCAGCTCGCCCTCTCGACGCGCCGGGTGAAGGGCCTCTTCGGGCTACCCCAGAGCGTCCCGAGCTGCGGCGCCGCCGAGGCCGAGGCTGCCCTGCGCGCCATCGAGGGGCGCTGACCCGCGGACGAAGGGGACCCTTGGGCCCCGCCGCGCTCCGCCCGTGGCGGCCGCGGGGGCCCCGTGCTAACACCCTTCCCTCGAGGAGCACCCGAACTTCACGCGGAGGAAGCGGCATGGTCAAGGTCGAGCTCACCGGGGCGGCGGTGCACCGGATCGAGGCGGGGCTGCTCGGCCTGACGGCGTTCGAGGAGGACCTGTCGGGCGGCGGGACGAGCCCGCTCCAGGACCTCGACAGGCGGCTCGACGGCCACCTGTTCGCCCTCGCCCGGGAGGAGCGCTTCCAGGGCAAGGTCGGCCAGACGCTCCTCCTCAACACCCTCGGCCGGATCGGGGCCTCGCGGCTCTTCCTCCTCGGACTCGGGGCCCGCGCCAAGGCTGCCGACGTCGCCCGCGCCGGCTTCGAGCCCCTGCGCATGGCGGCCGGCTCGGCCGGGCGGGCCGCCCACAAGGCCGGGGCGGGCACGCTCGCCTTCGCGGTCCCCCCCGAGCTGGAGGCCGCGGCGGCGGCCCGCGCCGCCGTCGAGGGCGCCCTGCTCGGAACCTATCGCTTCGGCCGCTACAAGACCAAGCCCGAGGAGAGGGCGCTCGTCGGTCGCCTCGTCCTGTCCGTCCCGGGCGGCGGCGCCCGGGCCGAGGGGGTGAGGGCGGCGGTCCGCCTCGGCGAGCGGATGGCGGCCGCGGTGGCCCTGGCCCGCGACCTCGTCAACGAGGCCCCCCTCAACTGCACGCCGTCGCGGCTCGCCCGGGCCGCCGAGGAGCTGGCGCACGAGGCCGGCCTGCGCTGCGAGGTGCGCGGGCCGAGGGAGATCGCGGCCCTCAAGATGGGCCTGTTCCTCGGGGTGGCCAGGGGTTCGGTGGAGGAGCCCCGGCTCGTCAAGGTCTCCTACCTCCCGCGCCGCGGGGCCGGAGCCCGGCCGGTGGTCCTGGTCGGCAAGGCCATCACCTTCGACTCGGGCGGCCTGTCCCTCAAGCCCACCGACAGCATGGTGACCATGAACGGCGACATGGCCGGCGCGGCCGCGGTCCTCGCCGCCATGAAGGTCATCGCCCACCTCGCGCCGCCCTTCCCGGTCCACGCGCTCCTCGGGGCCTGCGAGAACATGCCGGGCGGCCGGGCCTACAAGCCGAGCGACGTGCTCACCGCCTACAACGGCAAGACGGTGGAGATCACCAACACCGACGCCGAGGGGCGGCTCGTCTTGGGCGACGTCCTCGCCTGGGCCGTCGACACGCTCGATCCGGCGGCGCTCCTCGACGTCGCCACCCTCACCGGCGCCTGCGTGGTGGCGCTCGGCCAGTTCACGGTCGGGGCCTTCGGTCCGGACGGGCCGGTGATGGAGGCGCTCCTCCCGGCCGCGGCCTGCGCCGGCGAGGACTTCTGGCGGCTGCCCCTCACCGAGCCGGTCAAGGAGACCTTGAAGAGCGAGGTGGCCGACCTGAGGAACACCGGCGAGCGCTGGGGCGGCGCCATCAGCGCCGCCCATTTCCTGCGGGAGT
>DATJVF010000075.1:0-5600 GCA_035501995.1 Anaeromyxobacteraceae bacterium | reverse complement strand
CACCTGTTGCCGCAAGGCAAAAAGGCCGAGCCGGACCCGGGAGGAGCGCGCCTTCCCTCCGAGCTGGCAATGGCCCTCCCCGGACTCGAACCGGGACGGGGGGTTGCCCCACTCGATTTTGAGTCGAGCGCGTTTACCGTTTCGCCAGAGGGCCTTGAGGCGCGCGAGCCTAACAGAAAAAGGCATGGTGTGCATGCCGGGGTCCCGCTACTAAAGGCCGCGAGAAGAGAGCCGAACGACTCAATCCGGCGGAGCAATCCCGACGAAGGAGAGGCGCATGAAGAGGCCGGGCAGCCCGAACTCCCTCGACGACGTCCTGCGGCGGGCGGTGGACCCGGTCCTGAGGCGGGCCTCCGCGGAGATCGCCCGGGCCCTCGGTGCGCTGGCGCGCGCCGAGCTCGACCAGGAGGTGGCCGGCGGGCGCCGGAAGCCGCCGCCCGCCCGCGTGCGCCGCCGCGCCGAGTTGAGCCGCTGGGTGGCCGACCGCGGAGCCCGCCGCGTTCCGCTCTTCGTCATCGAGATGACGAACGGCCTCGACACCAAGGAGAAGATCGTCGCCAAGTTCGGCCCCGGCGCGACCTTCGAGAAGGGCAAGGCCCTGCCGGCCGCGAAGTAGCCGCGCGGCCCCCCGGTCCCGGGCGGCCGCCCCCCGCGGCTCGCCCTCTAGGCGGCGAGCGGCTGCTCGGCCTTCCGGCGCCGCGCGAGGAGCAGCCCCTCGAGCGCGTCCGCCACCGTGGCGAGCGCCTCCTCGGCGTTCGGCGCGTCGATGATGGGCGTGTCGCTCGCCCCGAGCACGCAGCGGGCCGCCACCGAGTTACCGGCGTTGCGGAAGATCTCGACGGTGATGAGGGCCTCGCCGACGCGGAGCTGGCGGACGGCGATGAGGTTCGTCTCTTTCATGGCCGTCGCCAGGAGCAAAGTGCGGACCACCCGTCGCCGGGGCCGCCGATCCGGCCCTTGGCCGCCCGGGCCCGAAACCCGGCCACCCCCGCGGATCGCCCGAATGGCAGCCTTTCCCGGGGGGCGCCGAGTCGCCGGCCCGGGCGGGGTGGCTCGAATGCGAGCCTGCCCGGGGGCGTCGAGCGCGCCGGGGACGGGGTGGGTGAGTGGCCGAGAAGCGAGCCGGTGGCTCGCGGGCGCGCCCTGCCGTCGGGCGGTTAAGCCCGCTCGGCCGCGCTCGGCCAGCCGGGCGCGCTCGCCGCCCGCCGCCTCTGGCATCCTTGATGCTCCGGGTGAAGGCGAAAGCGTTCCAGTTGGCCTGAAGGGCGTTACGCTCGGCCGTGCCGGGCGAGGGGAGAAACCGTGAGGGGCGCCCGGCAGGCCAGCCACCGCATGCGTCCGTGAGGAGAGCCACCATGACCATCAAGATCAGCGCGCGCCGTTCGACCCGCCAGGTGCTGCCCTGCACCACCGGCATGTCGATCATCCATCCCAACTAGCTGGCGCGCGTGCGCGGGCTCGCTCGCCCGTGCTCTTGAGCAAAGGACGGCGCCGTGCGATAGCTCGCACGTGCGCCGATTCCTGTGCGTGGCCTTGCTCCTGGGCGGCTGCACCGCCCGAGCGCCGCGGCCGGAGTTCGTGCTCCGCATCGCGGTGGTCGGCCCGCTCGCGCCCCTCGCCCACGACACCCAGCGCACGGCCACCACCTTTGCCCAGGACCTGGTCTACGAGCCGGTGCTGCGGCCGGAGGGGGTGACGCTCGGCTCGCGGCTGCTCTCGCGCTTCGAGCGCACGCCCGAGGGCCTGCGGGCCCACGTGGCGTCCGGCCGGCACTTCTCCGACGGGAGCCCGGTCCTCTCGGCCGACGTGGCGCGCTCGATCCGGGCGGCCGGGCTGGAGGTGCGCGAGGAGGGGGAGGCGCTCCTCGTCCTCGCGCCGTCCGACGGGTCGCCGCTCGACGCGCGCCTCTCCCTCGCCACCGTCTTCCGGCCGAGCCCGGGGGGCGACCTCGGCACCGGCCCTTACCGGCTCGTGAGCGAGAGCGAAGAGGAGCTGGTGGTCGAGCGGGTGGCGAGGGCCCCGCGCCGCATCGACCGGGTGGAGTTCGTCGAGGCCGCGAGCGTGCGCGAGGCGTTCGCGCGGGCCCTCAAGGGCGAGGCCAACGCGGTGGTGAACCTGGAGGAGCGCCACGCCGAGCTCGCCGAGGGCGTCCCCGGGCTGCGCCTCGTGCGGGGTCGCGGCCCGCACGCCCCCGCCATCATCCTCAACACCCGCAGGCTCGGGCCGGCGCTCAGGCGGCAGATCGCCGAGGCGCTCCCGGTGGCCGAGATCGAGGAGGTGGCCCAGGGCCGGTCGTGCGAGCCGCCGAGCGGGGGCACGCTCACGAAGCCCTTGCCGCCGGGGGGGATGCTGAGCCTGGCGGTGACCACCCTCGACGGCCCCATCGAGCGCGCCGGGCTGGCGGTGCGGCGGGGCCTCGGGCCGCGGGGTGGGCCGCTCGTGCGGGTGAGCGCCGAGGAGGCGTGGGAGCGGCGGGACAGCTACGACCTCATCCTCAACAACGCCCTCGTCTGGCCGCCCGCCATCAGCGCGCTCTACTGGAAGACCGGGGCGCCCTGGAACTGGACCGGCTACTCCAACGCGGCCTACGACGAGGCGCTGGCGGCCGGCGACTACGCGCGCGCCGACGCCGAGCTGGCCAAGGACCCGCCGGTGCTGCTCCTCTGCCGCAGCGAGCGCATCGCGGCGGTCGACAGCCGCATCCGGAACCCGACCCTGGGGTCCTGGGGCCTGCTCGACACCCTGCCGGAGTGGGAGGTGGCCCCGTGAACCGGCGCCGGATGTCGATGCGGCTGGCGGTGCTGGTGGCGCTGGCCGGGCTGCTGCCCATCCTGGCGGTGGGGGCCATCGCCATGGAGGTGCTCGGGCGGCGCAGCGAGAGCGCGGCCAAGGATTCCCTGCACGAGGTGGCCTCGCAGGCGGCGGCGCGCATCGGCGCCTACGTGGCCGGCCAGCGCGAGACCCTGCGGGCGGTGGCCGCGGCGGCGGCGGGCGGCCCGGACGCCGCCCGGCTCCTCGAGGAGGTGGTGCTCGACGCCCCGAGCCTGGGGCGCGTGAGGCTCATCGGCGCCGACACCCCGGCGCCCCTGTTGCCGAAGCACCTCGCGCCGCGCGCGGTGGAGGCGGCGCGCGGCGGGCGCGAGGTCTTCTCCGACGTCTACCTGGCCGACGACGGCACCCCGGCCTTCGACACCTGCATCCCGGCGCGCTCGCGGGCGGGCTTCGCGGTCTGCGCCCGCTTCGACCTCCTCGAGCTGTGGCGCTTCGTGCAGCGGGTGCGGGTGGGCGAGTCGGGCTACGCGCTGGCCTTCGACCAGGCCGGGCGGCTGGTGGCCTCGGGGGCCGGCGCCCTGCGCAGCGCCATCCTCACCGGGGAGCCGGTGCCGGAGAGCGCCCTGGCGGTGCGGGCCGCCGCCGAGCCCGAGAAGGCCCCGGCGCGCTATCCGGGGCCGCTCGGGGTGGAGGTCCTGGCTGGCTGGGCGGTGGTCCCCGACAGCGGCTGGACGGTGGTGGTCGAGCAGCCGGCCTCGGAGGCGCTCCGGCCGTCCCGGACCGCCCAGGTGGTGCTGGGGGGGGTGGCCCTGGCGGCGCTGGCCCTCTCCATCGCGGTCGGGCTGCGCCAGTCGCAGCGGTTGCTCGCCGAGCTGGAGGTCGAGGAGCGCTGGCGGACCGCCGGCCGCATCGCGGCCGGGGTCACCCACGACCTCGGGCACCGGGTGGCCATCCTCCAGCAGACCGCCGGCCTGGCCGAGACCGGCGACCCCACCTTCCTGCCCCGCATCCGCGACAACCTGAAGTCGGAGGTGGCCACCCTGCGCAAGTTCGTGGCCGACTTCGCCGACCTCTCGCGCGACGTCCGCGCCCTCGAACTCTTGCCGCTCGAGCTCGAGGCCTTCGCGGAGAGCGTGCGCCGGAGCGCCTCGGCCCACGCCGAGAAGATGGGGGTCTCGATCGCCCTCGCCCCGACCGGCGCGCCCCTGTGGGTGCGCGCCGACCGCTACCTCCTCGAGCGGGCCGCCCTGAACCTCATCTCCAACGCCGTGGAGGCGAGCCCGCGCGGCTCGGCCATCGAGCTCGCGGTGTCGGCGCGCGGCGAGGAGGCCGAGCTCGCGGTGGTGGACCACGGTCAGGGGATCGCCGCCGAGCGGCTGCCCCGGCTCTTCGACGCCTTCTTCTCGACGAAGCGCACCGGGGCCCACGTCGGGATGGGCCTCGCCAACGTGAAGCGCATCGTGGAGGCGCACCGGGGACGGATCTCGGTGGAGAGCGAGGCCGGGCGGGGCTCGACCTTCCGCATCGCGCTGCCGCGCGGCGAGCCGCCCGAGTCCGCCGAGCTCGAGGTCCGGCCCTCGGCCTAGAACCTGGAGAGGGGCCGGGCGACCCTCAGTCGTCGTCGGGCTCGTTCTCGGCCACCTTGCTCACCCCGTAGTGCTTGAGCTTCGCCTTGAGGGTCGAGTAGCCGATGCCGAGCTGCTCGGCGGCGCGCCGCCGGTTGTATCCCGAGCGCGCCAGCGCCTTGCGCAGGTACCCCTTCTCGAAGGCCGCCATGGCCGAGTCGTAGGTCGCCTCGCGCTCCGCCTCCTGGGCCAGGCCGGCCCCCACCGTGATCTCGAGCGGCAGGTCGGTCTCGTCCACCACCGGGGCGTCGCACACCACCACCAGCCGCTCGACCAGGTTCTCGAGCTCGCGGATGTTGCCCGGCCAGCCGTAGTGCTCGAGCTGGGCCACCGCTCCCCCGGTCAGGGTCTGGGGCGGGCGGCCGTAGGCGGCCGCGAAGCGCCCGAGGTAGTGCTGGGCGAGGTCGCGGATGTCCTCCCGCCGCGCCCTGAGGGGCGGGAGCTCGATGGGGACCACCTTGAGGCGCCAGTAGAGGTCCTCGCGGAAGCGGCCCTGGGCGATGAGCCGCTCGAGCTGGCGGTGGGTGGCGGCGATCACCCGCACGTCGATGGGGATGGGGCGCGCCGCGCCCACCCGCTCGATCTCGCGCTCCTGCAGGGCGCGCAGGAGCTTCGCCTGCAGATCGAGCTTCAGCTCCCCGATCTCGTCGAGGAACAGGGTGCCGCCGTTGGCGAGCTCGAACTTCCCGTAACTCTGGCGGGTGGCGCCGGTGAAGGAGCCCTTCTCGTGCCCGAAGAGCGCGCTCTCCACGAGCTCGGAGGGGATGGCGGGCAGGTTCACCGCCACGAACGGCCCGAGGGCCCGGTCGGAGCGCTGGTGGATGTAGCGCGCCAGGACCTCCTTGCCGGTGCCGCTCTCGCCGGTGATGAGCACCGTGACCGGCTTGGGCGCCACCTTGTCGGCCACCGCCACCACCGAGGCGATGGCCGCCGAGCTGCCGACCACCATGGGCTTGTTGCCGCGAGCCGCCACCTCCTCGCGCAGCCAGGCCAACTCGCGGGCCGCCCTGAGCTGCTCGAGCGACTTCGAGACCCGGGCCGAGAGCTCGCCGGGCGAGAAGTCCTTGGTCACGTAGTCGAGGGCGCCGAGCTTGATGGCCTCGACCGCGATGGGGATCTCCTTCACCACCGAGACCATGATCACCCCCACGTCGGGGTGGGTTTCCCGCACTTGCCGCAGGACGTCTAGGCCGCCCATCCCCG